>CAYLIY010000046.1:0-4922 GCA_964384015.1 uncultured Nitrososphaeria archaeon
GCCTTGGAATATCCCTCAACTATAATTGATGGATGAATCCCCCTATCTATCAGCTTCTCAGCTTCTTCAAGCAACTTTCCCGCTAAGATAACAACAGAGGTTGTTCCATCGCCCACCTCAGCATCCTGAGCTTTAGCAGCTTCCACGAGGACTTTTGCGACGGGATGCCTGAACGGTATCTCCTTCATTATGGCCGCTCCATCGTTAGTGATCGTTATCTGGCCAATGGGATCAACCAGCAGCTTGTCCATACCCCTTGGGCCAAGAGTGGATTTGATCACATTCGTCACCACCCTCGCCACCATAATGCTATTTTTCTGAGCCGATCTTCCCTTTATCATCCTTTTATCCCTTAAAATTATCACAGGAATTCTTCCCTTCTCCCTTGGAATCGGAGCAAATCTCTCGATCCACCTAATTCTCTCTTTAACTCTCTTTCTGACTTCCTCAGGTAAAGGGCGTCTTTTTTCCTTCGGTAGCGGTACTCGTTCGAACAAGATTCCTTTACGGTGGAACTTACTCCTACGCCTGTACATAGAAGCACCTTTCTACTCAAGCATTTGCCCCGTCTACTTAAAACCTTATTGGTTTAGAGAAAACGTCATGCTCTTTATTTGTTGAAACTCTAGAGTTAACAGCTCATAAAGCCCTTGCTGCTCAGAGCAAACATTGAAATATCGGTATCTAAAGACGAAATTTCTTCCACAAACATGTAAATTCGTTTGTAGGAGGGAGAGGGTTCGCCTGCTTTCTATAGTTGAAATTCGAACCATGATAAATCTTATAAGGTGTAGGCTTTTTCATCAATTGAGGTTTTCGAAATGTCTAAGGTATTAGTTGTAGACGATGAGCTATGCGTTGGCTGTGAACGCTGCGCAATTGCCTGTTCGTTCATGTTCTTCAAGGTTTACAACCCAACAAGGGGAGCAATACACACCGTTAAGCTAGAGCCCGGAAGAGATGTCGCTATCGCTTGCATTCAGTGCGGACTTTGCATAACTCAATGTCCATATAATGCTCTTTACAGGGACGAGAAGACGATGGTCGTAAAGGTTAATGAGGAGAAGTGCACGGCCTGTGGATATTGTGTTCAAGCATGCCCATACGGGGCGATACACATCGATCCTGTGAAGAACAAGGCGTTCAAGTGCACGGCCTGTGGATATTGTGTGATGTTCTGTCCACAGTCAGCGCTGAAAGTTGTGACAGCAGAAGAGGCAGCTAAAGATAAATGGAGGTCTACTGCTAAAGCTGTAACCATTGAGAGAGAGCTCCCGCCAGCCAGGAAGATTTGGTATAAGCCTCCTTTAAAGTGAGGTGAGGAATATGCCAAGAGGTTTTGCCGGTAAGATTTTAAGGGTTGATTTAACTAAGGGGAAGTGCGTAGAGGAGCCCTTCCCAGAGGAGTGGATGAAGGCATATTTGGGCGGAAACGGAGTTGCGGCTAGGATCCTGTTTGATGAATTAAAGCCAGGAATTGACCCGTTAAGCCCAGATAACATATTAATAATAGGAACCGGCGCTTTAACTGGCACTTTCTTCCCATGTTCAGGTAGATGGGGTTCTTGGTTCAAATCCCCATTAACAACGGCTATTTGGGGAGAGGCTCACAGCGGAGGAACCTGGGGGCCTGAGCTGAAGTACGCAGGATTTGATATGCTAGTCTTCTATGGAAGAGCTGAAAAGCCCGTATATCTATTCATAGACGATGGAAAGGTTGAGATTAGAGATGCTAAAAACGTATGGGGCAAGGATGTCTTTGAGACCGATGTCATACTTAGAGAGGAGATAGGGGATGAGAGAATTCACAGCATTTATATAGGCCAGGCCGGAGAGAAGATGGTCAGAATGGCGGCTATAATGGACACGCTCTACAGAGCCGCGGGAAGATGTGGAGCTGGTGCTGTTATGGGATCAAAGAACCTTAAGGCCATAGTTTGCCGTGGAAGCAAGGACATAGAGGTAGCTAATCCGGAGAAGTTCCAGAAGGTATGCAAGGACCTGATAGAGAAGATGAAGGAGAACCCGATAACCGGAAGTGCCTTACCAATGTATGGAACTAACGTTCTGACAAACATTATAAACGCTGCTGGAGCTCTACCGATCTTCAACTTCCAGCAGGGATATCACCCTGAGGCGTGGAAGAACTCAGGAGAGTACATGAGGGATACGATCCTGTTAAAGAACAGAGCATGCAGGTTCTGTGTGATAAGGTGCGCCAGATTCTGTTATATCAAGTCAGGTCCTTACGCGGGAACTGTTGGAGAAGGGCCAGAATATGAGACGGTATGGTCATTTGGTGCTCATTGTGGAGTGTTTAGATTAGACGCCATCCATGCTGCTAACATGTTATGCAACCAGTACGGACTGGACACTATATCAGTTGGTAACATAATAGGCTGGGCAATGGAGCTTTACGAGAGAGGCATAATAACTAAGGAGGACACTGACGGACTTGAGCTGAACTTTGGAAATCACGAAGCAATGGTCGAATTAGTGAGGCGCATAGCCCTTAGAGAAGGGAAGTTTGCCGACCTGCTTGCTGAAGGACATCTTAAAGCTGCTGAAAAGATAGGCAAGGGCTCAGATAAATTGATAATGGGAGTTAAGGGATTAGGACTTCCAGCATATGAGCCTAGAGGAGTATGGGGCCATGGATTGGGCTATGCTACTTCAAACAGAGGAGGTTGCCACCTAAGGGCATACATGATTGCTCCTGAGATACTGGGCGTGCCAAAGAAGATGGATCCATTGACAACTGAGGGCAAGGCTGAGATGTGTATGTTGCTCCAGGATCTATTCGCGATAACTGATGCCACAGAGGTCTGCAAGTTCGTCACATTTGCCCTCACTGCTGACGACTTCGCAGCTGCTTTGACGGCTTCAACCGGATGGGAGTACACGGCAGATAAGGTTCTAGAGGTGGGCGCAAGGATATACAACCTTGAAAGGATGATTGCTTGCCGTGAGGGGATTAGGAGAAAAGACGATACATTGCCTGAGAGGCTGTTGAAGACTCCTGCCCCCGTAGGGCCAGCTAAGGGCAAAGTAGTCCCATTAGATACGATGCTTGATGAGTACTACGATCTAAGAGGATGGGATAAAGAGACTGGAATACCAAAGCCCGAAACCCTCAAGAAATATGGTCTTGAGAAAGCCGCTAAATTAGCTGAGTCCCTACTCAAGAAGTAGCTCCCTCCCCTTTATTTTTTAGTGGGATATTCTTTATCCCGAATATTTTAGGGAAATCGTAATTTACTCCGATTCTATTAAACACTCTCGGTGATTAGTTTGGAGTTTAGAGATGAAAGGATAATTTATCTGATACCCCCAAAGGAGATACTGTTGGACGTAAAGAGAGCGTTAAACAAATCTAAACTTGAGATAAAGGAGATAAAGATCAGGAAGAACGGCTGGGATATATACGCATCGAACAATGATAGCTATGCTAACGTCAAGATAACTTACGAGAAGAAGAGATTTTATCCCTTCGAAACCTTTGGTGAGATTTACATAAACAAGCTTTCAACTATAGCTGAGGGCGATGAGGATTTCGTCAAGAAAATTAAGTGGAACTTAGAGATAAGCCTTTTAAGGTGCTTGCCATAAAACTTTTAAGAGATGAAGATAAAGGTCATAGCTTTCGGCCCCTTAAAGGAGGCTTTAGGAGCCAATAAAATCGAGGTCGACCTAAGGGATTCACCAAGGGTCATTGATTTATTGCTGCATTTAAGCGAGAAGTTCGGCAAGAACTTCTCAGAAAGGGTTTTTGACTTATCAGGGAAGGACTTAGTCCTTGCCCCTAATGTCAAGGTATTTGTGAACGGAAGGGATGTCGACTTCCTTGATGGGCTGAACACTAAACTTAATGAGAACGACGACGTTTACTTGATACCACCTGCTGGCGGTGGTTAAATTGGGAAAGGTTTTAATTGAGGTATTAGTCGAAGACCCAAGCTCGGAAAAGGACGCAAAACTGATAAGCCTAGTTAAGAGAGTATCTTCTAAGTTTAAGGAAGTGGAGATTAGGATATTTAAGAGAGCCGGACCTCATGAATATCCGTACTCGATAGGGATCCTGGATGCTTATAAGATGCACGTCGTTCCGGCTATAGTCATAAACGGTGACCTTAAGTTTGCGTCGAAGATCCCATCAGAAAAGGAGCTAGAAAAGGCCATAGAGGATGCTTTAAGGCATCCTGGCTTTAAGGTCAGTAGGTAGGATGCGGCTACTAGTATACAGCTCTAAGAATCCCATCTTTAATTTAGCACTTGAGGAAGCCATAGTTAGATGTGTAGCTGATGGGTTAAGCCCCGAAACCATAAGGATATGGATAAACCCTCCATCTGTTGTTCTAGGAAGATTTAGATGCGTTGAGGATGATGTTAACCTAAGCGCCTGTAAAAAGCTGGGAGTTAAACTGGGGCGTAGGATAAGTGGAGGGGGCACTGTTTATAACGATTATGGAAATATTAATTGGTCTGTTGTCATTAAAGCTCAAAAAATCGGAGCATTTAACTTTAAAGAAGGTTATAAAGCCCCTTTAAGGGGGATCATCAAATTTCTCAGGAGATTTGGGATTAAGGCCTCGATTAAGATCCCTGGAGGAGCTTACGTTATGGACAAGAAAATCTCGGGCATCGCTCAGTATCGCTACTATGATGTAGCCCTGGTTCACGGTACTTTGCTTATTAACTCGAATTTGAACGTGTTAAGGACTGTTTTAAAGAATATTAAAGATAATGTAATAAACCTCTTCGAGATGACCGGGAGAATATCCCTTCAAGAGATTCAGGAGCTTCTAGCTAGATGCCTTGGGGATGAGCTCAGGATGAATTTGAGGAGAGGTACCTTAATTGAGGAAGAATGGAGGTTGGCGAGAAAGCTTTATGAAGATAAATATCGCAAAAAAGATTGGATC
>CAYLIY010000046.1:4932-7421 GCA_964384015.1 uncultured Nitrososphaeria archaeon
CTATTAGACCTAATAGGTAGGTGCTTTGGATGGTCAGAGTTAAGATAAGGGCATTTGCGCTCATAAGGGAGAAACTGGGTTGGAAGGAAAGGGAACTGGAGGTTAAGGCAAGAACCCTAGAGGATCTGCTTAAGGCCGTAAAGACGGTGAATGGAAAAAACCTCTATGAATTGATAACTGATGAGGGGGAGATAAAGTCTAACTTCTTAGTTCTGTTAAACGGAAAGGAAGTTGGCTATTTAAAGGGTCTAAAGACGAGAATAAAGGAGGGAGATGCTATTTTCATATTTCCCCCTGTTTCGGGAGGCTAATAAGAGCTTTTTTCGAAGATTTTCATTAAAGCTTGTCTTACCTGATTTACAATCCCCTGAACTCCCTTGATAGGTGAGGATAAAGCTGAAAGGGAGATGGGGGTTATCGATATCGCCTCCATGTTCATCACAGCGTGGCCATCTGTCCCTTCTGGGAAGGACTTATATTTCTCCCCCCAAAGCCAGTAATAAGGTCGTCCCCTAGGATCGCTTCTCTCTATAACTGTTGGCCTGAACGATCTTCTGGACATTCTCGTGATCACAACCTGCGTGGTTTCGCGAAGAACTTCAGGAAAGTTAACGCTCAACATGTCAACTTCATCAGGCAGTCCTTCATCCATCACAGCTTTTACGATCGCCTTCGCTATTCTAGCAGCCTCCTCAAAGCCAGTCTTGATATCCTCCACGAACAACACATCCTGAGCCGGTATTTTTTTAGAGAATGCGATAGCAGGAATTCCGCTCAAAGCAGCCGCTATTGCACCAGCTATCGTCCCGCTCATGAAGAACTCCACTAATGATATATTTTCACCAACATTTATGCCTGAACACACCACCTTTGGCGGCTCAGATAGAATGTGAGCAAGGGCTATGCTTACGCAATCCCCCGTTGTCCCGCTTACCAAAAAAGCTATTTCTCCATTAAGCAGAGTCTTTTTAACCCTTAGTGGCTTATGGACTGTTATACTGAGGCCTGCAGCACTTCTAGGTTGCTCAGGAGCCACTACTAATACTTTTCCTATCTTCTTAAGCTCCTTTAGGAGGGATATAAGGCCAATGCTCCTATAGCCATCATCGTTTGTCAACAGGATATCACATTTCATGCTGGACACAAACATATTCATTTTTGGTTAAATTAAGATTGTGTGATGGTGTCTGAATTTGAAGATCGGCATATCCAGCTTATGCCTCTTTAAAGAACCCTTTGAGAAGCTCATTAAGAGCATGAGAAAAACAGAGAGCGTCAAAATCTGGGAGCTAGTAGATGATGGACTACATAAACTTAACCTTGTTAGGGTTAAAAAGCTAAAGGAGCTTGGGCTAAAATACACAGTTCATGGCCCATTTGCTGATGTTAACACAGCCGCTTTCTCAAACAATTTAAGGAGGGTTTTCAAGAGAATTTACGAAAGATCCCTAAATTATGCCTATAGGCTCTCATCAGAAGTCTGGGTTTTACATGCTGGAATAAGAACCGGTTTAAACTTCTTTTTCCCAGAGGACATTTGGAGCAAAAACAGGGAGTTTATTAAGTTTTTAGCGGACCGTGCGGAGGATTACGGAATCATGATAGCTATTGAGAACTTAATTAACGGTGGCCTTATCAGAACGGCAAGCGAAGTTATAAGGCTCTTAAGGGAGATTAACTCTCAAAACTTAGCCATTTGTCTGGATATAGGACATTTAAACGTTATTAATAGAGGGAAAATCATAAACGATGTTAAAAGGCTTATAGACAACGTAATTGAGCTACATGTTCACGACAATGACGGGAAAACAGATCAACATCTTAGGGTGGGCTCGGGAGGAGTAAGATGGGAGAAGATTTTCGAATATTTGAGAAGAAGGGACTATAATGGATACATAATAATCGAGAATTACAGCTTAAGCGATTCTTTAGCAAGTTTAAAAGAAGTGCTTAGATTGACAGGTTAACTAAAAGAAGCAGCGCCGGCGGAGCTGTTCCCGACGACTGGGGCCAGAGTTGGACCGATGTCGTCGGCTTGCCCCTCGAGCGCTAGGCCCCTAACGTCGAGGTGCCTCGGACTCGGTCCAACTCAGCGTCGGGGACTTGCCGACTTTGATCCCGATTGACCTCAGGCTTTGGCCGGTCTTGGAGCTTCGCTCCTGATCGGCCTCGGCCTTTGGTCGTTCGGGATCGCAGTCGGCGTGCTCCGCCGACGCCAATCAATACCTCTGGGTTTAGGCATATTAACCCTGTTGTTACCCTAGATAAAAAATAATTAGTTACTAAATCGCTACTTTTCCCTTGAACTTGAATTGCCTCTCATAAAGTTTTTTAAGTTCCTTTAAGGTGGAGGCATCCTTAGGAGTTTTATCTGGCCTAAATCTCTCTATTCTAGCAAATCTCAAGGCAAATCCGCATGGATATTTGCTGCTTTTTTGAATTTCATTAAATGAAACTTCAACTACTATCTCAGGTCTCACCCACACAGT
>CAYLIY010000047.1:0-5140 GCA_964384015.1 uncultured Nitrososphaeria archaeon
CTGAAAAAGAATCGTTTGAGGCCGCGAAAAAGATAGTTAAAGCTTTTAAAAGCAAAAAGATAATCAGAAATCCAAAGGTCGAAGTTCAAGTACAAAATATAGTGGCCTCCGGCGATCTTTTTGGTGAAATAGATCTTGAAAGAGCAGCGATGGAGCTGGATTTTTGTATGTACGAGCCGGAGGAATTTCCAGGGCTAATATATCAGATGAGGGATCCTAAAGTCGTCATTTTATTATTTGCTAGTGGAAAAATAGTTTGCACAGGGGCTAAAAAAGAAAAAGAAGTACATAAAGCAATAGAAAAATTAAGAAAGGAGTTAGTTGAAAAGGATTTAATCCTGAGCTAGGTTATGAAACCCTTCTTAAGGTAAGATAGGCTACTGTCAGCAATAAGTTTGTTACAACGACTATGCCAGAAGCGGTTTGGAGGATGAACTCAGGGCTTGTTAATATCCCCGCTAATGCTTTATCGCTATAAACATCAACAGCCAAAACCGCTGCTGCTAAACCCCTGGCATAGAAAGAGGTTATTAATGACGCTTTTGTTCTATCTCCTACTAATTTAGATGCGAGATATGCTGCTGGATATCGAACCGCGAAGAGAACCGCTGAGAAGAACACCGCTACAAGTAGGAGATATATGTTCGTCATTTGGAATATTAATCCTATCTCCATGAAAAAGAAAACCCTTATCAGCAATGAAAGCTCTGAGTGAAAACTCTCCAGAAAAATCCTCTGGAACTTTATCGTTTCAACTCTCTCCTCAGAGGATAAATAGCTTGGCAAATATTCAACGTTAGATAATATTATCCCGGCTATTAACACCGCTATAGCTCCATTTCCACCTAAGAACTCGGATAAGGCATAAAGGAATATCAAGAAGGATATTATGGCTGTGTAATTGTATTTTTGCTTCCTAAGCTTATACATAACGTTAGCAAGAAGCAACCCGAAGAGGAATCCTATAACGACGCTTGTTGAAAATTTAGCCGCTACAAAACCTGCTGTCATCTCGACGGCTTTTGGACTCGTTACCACCCATTTAACGACAACTACAGATATTATACACAAAACATCCGTTAAGAGGGACTCAAGACTCAATATTAAGGGTAGTGGGGGATCTAAGTTCAGCTTATTAACTATAGACGCTATTACCGCACCGCTACTTCCTCCAACTATGCATCCAAATAACATACTTTCAACAATTGAGAACCCAAAGAGGAAATGCATGATTAGGGATATGGATAAAACAGATAGGCTAAATGAAGCTAAAGCTAGAGTTAAAGCAGCTTTAGCTGATCCTATAAGCTCTCTGATGTTTATTCTTAAACCACTTTCGAACATTATTGCAACAAAAGCTAAAGCCCCGAGATATGAGGCTAGGCTCTGAAATTGGACCGGATCGACTATACGAAAAATAGGGCCTATGCACATGCCAACTGCTATGAGGATTATTGGGTCAGGAACACCGAATTTATCAAGCGCTAAAGCAGCTAGGTATCCTGTTATAAGCACTCCTGAGGCTATGAAAAAGGCGGAAATAACCGGGTCCATCCTTCTCGTCCAATAAATTTGTACTACTTTAAATATTTACTTATCGTTCTTAGATGTTTAACCGGCCACACTAAAAGCCAAGTAAGACCTTTATTTATCTCTTTCAAAGAGCAAGAACTTGTAAACGAGAAACTTAAGCGGGAATATCGATGATATTGGCGAATGCCATTAAAATCGCATTCTAAATTTATAATTTAAGCAAGCTTTAGCGGAAAATTTAAAGCTTAATTACAGCCTTTATGATGGATAGGTTGTGGTGAAGGCTCATGGGAGGTCAGAAAAAACCAACACTTTCAGCCTTAAGGAAAAGAATGACCAGAGATCAGAGGTTAGAGGCAAAGAGAAGGCTTAAAGAGGAAAAAGAGAAGGAAAAAGGCGCATTTCCATATCCGGTGGATAAGCGTATAGAGGAAGAAGCTTGGAAGGTAATCACTACCATGAAATATGTCACCCCTTATGCTTTATCGATTAGAATGAGGTTTAAGTTAAGCAAGGGGAGAGATCTTTTAAGGAAGTTCGCTGCTGAGGGAAGATTGGAGCTTATAGAAAAGAATAGAGAGCTGGAAATCTACAGACCAATAATTAGACGCTAACTATCTTAACTGGGGTTACCTTATTTATATTTGCTAATAAATTGAGACCTTCGAGCACGGATCCTATCTTTATTAAACTTCTCGAGTAAATTTCCTTTTCGTTTAGGGAAATACCGATGGCATCTTCCGTCGCATTGTAATATACGTCACCTACCAGTAACTTTGGTACTTTGGGCATCTCTCCTCGCTTTATATCAACTTTAATCAGTAGATCTCCTCTTGAGGGGTAAGCAAATGTACTCATTGGAATTTTCAGCATTAAGCTTAGATATATAGCAGGTGAAAAGTGTTTTTTCACCTCAATTAGAGCCTCAAATTCTGGGAAAATTAGTTTTAAGCGCTTAGAAACCTCGCTCATCGCGCCATATATTAGTTATTATTCAGGGAAAAATTTAAATTCGTTGAGTTAAATTTCGTTTGCTGACTCTAGTGGTATACGTTGAGCGAGGCGATTGGGACTACCTCATATAAGAAGAAAATACCGATTGGCCCTCCAAGGTTAACGGATTTTGAAAAAGCTAAAATAATCGGCATTAGAGCTATCCAAATTCAAATGGGATCGCCTTTATTCGTTAATCCAGGTAATGTTAAGGATCCCATCAAAATAGCTGAAATGGAGCTGTACTCAGGCAAGCTTCCGCTTTCAATTAAGCGATCTTTACCTGGAAAAGAGGATGCCCCTCCGATTCCAGTGAAATGGTTGCTTGAGGCGGAGAAGGAAGATCTGAGGATTGAGTTGTAAAAATCGAATCACGGTAAAATTTAAAAACCGGAATTTCCAAAGTTTATCTAAGAACTAGAGGTGCCCCTTGGATGAGTGAGAAAGAAAAGAAAACAGAGGAAAAAAAAGAAGCAGAAAAAAAGCCTGAAAAACCAGCAGCACCGACTAACGCTATTTTTGTTGGTAAGAAACCATTGATGAGTTATGCGCTAGCAGCGCTGTTGCAGTTTAACGCGGGGAACCAAGAAGTAGTTATTAAAGCTCGTGGGAGGGCTATTTCAAAGGCGGTTGATGTAGCTGAAATTCTTAGAAAAAGACTACTAGCTGACCAAATAGTCATTAAGAACATAGCAATAGACACGGAGATATTAGGGGAGGATATGCGAAACGTCTCTACAATAGAAATAGTCTTAGCAAAGAAATAGGCCCCCAGAAAACAAAGGTTTATTTTTTTCTCCCATTTTTAATTTAGGAGCTTAGGTGTTCCTATTGCCTAGAAAAGTAGTTATAATGGGCGCTGCTGGCAGGGATTTTCACAACTTTAACGTTTACTTTAAGGATAGAGAGGAGTTTCAAGTTGTAGCATTTACAGCGACTCAAATACCGAGCATAGAGAACAGAATATATCCGCCGGAATTAGCGGGAAGATTATATCCAGACGGAATTCCAATTTACCCAGAAGAGGAGCTTGAATCAATAATTAGGAAATACGGAGTAAATGAGGTTGTCTTTGCATATAGCGATGTTTCTCATGAATATGTTATGCATAGGGCCTCTAGAGCTTTAGCTGCGGGCGCATCTTTTACCATACTCGGGCCAACGGATACTATGCTCAAATCTAAAAGGCCTGTCATCTCAATATGCGCTGTAAGAACGGGAAGCGGCAAAAGCCCCTTATCTAGATGGATAGTTTCAAGGTTAAGGGAAAAAGGAGTAAAAGTAGTCGTTATAAGACATCCAATGCCCTACGGTGATCTAAAAAAACAATCAATTCAGAGATTTGAAAATTTAGACGATTTAGATAAATATGAGTGCACGATCGAGGAGAGAGAGGAATATGAGCCCCATTTAGAAAGAGGAGCTATTATCTATTCAGGGATAGACATGAAAAAAATACTGGAAGAGGCAGAAAAGGAGGCTGAACTCATAATTTGGGAGGGGGGAAACAATGATCTCCCCTTCATAAAACCGGATATACACATAGTAGTTGTAGATCCACATAGGCCTGGACATGAGCTAAGATATCATCCGGGAGAGGCAAACGTTAGGATGGCGGATATAATAGTAATAAGCAAGGTCAATACAGCGGATTCCAAGGATCTGAGAATAGTAGAAGAAAACGTGAAGAAGCTAAACAGTAAAGCAAAGATCTTAAAAATAGGTTTAAAGGTCTTTCTTGCTCAAAATGTGAAGTTAGAGGGCAAAAAAGTACTGGTTATAGAGGATGGGCCAACATTAACCCATGGTGAAATGAAATATGGGGCTGCAACTCTTAAGTGCCTTGAGGAAGGAGCTGAAATAATTGATCCAAGACCCTATGTTAAGGGCCCCCTAAAGGAGGTATATAAGAAGTACAAGCATATTGGAAAGGTTTTACCAGCAATCGGTTATAAAAAGGATCAAATTAAGGAGTTAGAGGATGTAATTAATAAAGTCCCATGCGACTGCGTTGTCTCAGCTACTCCAACGGACCTCAGCAAATACCTGCATATAAATAAACCGATCTATAGGGTGCGTTATGAGGTTGAGGAAGTAACTAAAGGGGAGTTAGAGAGAGAAATTATTGAGACGGTACTAAATCTACTTCACTAAGCTAAAGCTGACAATATATAGGGCACCTCACCAGTAAGTTATGCTAGGTGATTTCTTGTCAGATGTTGAAAAACTAGCGGAGTTAAAGAAGAGGTTAGAAGATGAAAGAGAGAAATTACTTGAAAGAATAAACGAAATAACCCTTTTGCTTCAATTAATTGATGCTTATCTAAGAGAACAAAGCTTTGTATCCGCAGAGAAGCTATTAAAGGAGGAAACAACAAGAAGAGTCGAAAAGAAAGTCCCAAAAAGGGAGTTAGAGGTGTTAAGGTTTAGAGGGAAAGTGATCTTAAAGGGGGAGGTGACACCTGATTCAATAACCATCTACGTCGATCCAGAGGCGAAAATTCCAATGAACTCGGGGCCGATCAGGTACCTAATTAAATTACTCGATAAGCATATGGATATCCGCAGAGAAGCTATTAAAGGAGGAAACAACAAGAAGAGTCGAAAAGAAAGT
>CAYLIY010000047.1:5240-7315 GCA_964384015.1 uncultured Nitrososphaeria archaeon
CAATGAACTCGGGGCCGATCAGGTACCTAATTAAATTACTCGATAAGCATATGGAGGATGATCTTAAGCTAATAAAGGACGGGCTCTTAAGCTCAGACAAAAAGCTTACGTATATAATTGATGAGGAAAACGGGAATTTATCCAAGATAAAGGTGATAAACTACAACACAAATAAGAGGCTAAGGGACATTTTAAGCAATGTCCGCTGGGCTGTTAGAACTCTTCTCAGGGAAAGTTCTAAGGCCTAGCTAATCGTTTGAGAAACTTTAACTTAGGAAACTTCCTTACGCTGGATCCTATACATATTGGATAAGGAATAAATTCTCCTAAATCCACTTCTCTCAAAATGGGTGATAAAAGATCATCTTTATCCGCTAAATTTACATCAGTACCTGTGGCTAATTCATTTACGGATGGTAGAACCATTAGTTTTCTCTTGTCATACTCGCCCAGTAAAAAGCACTTAAACTTATGGGATATCCCGCTTTCATCCCTGATTCTTATGGATGGATGTTCATGTCCCATTAAGACAATGTCGCTTAATTTTTCGAATTCAATTGGTAAATGCCCATGTGTAAATGAATAACGACCCATGCTCAGAATTTCCTGATGCAGGGGAATCTCGTATTTTCTTAGAATAGCTATCAGATAGTTATCGTGGTTTCCCCTAACAACATCTACCTTTATCTTCCTTCTCTTTAGCCACTCTATCATATTTCTAACGTTAACCCATTCAGCTGGATTCGGAAATCCGAATTCATGTTTCACATCTCCCAGAAAAATCATTCTTTCTGGGTTTAAATCCTCTATGACCCTCTTTAATTCCTCTATTATTTTTAGGCTTAAATTTAATGGCAGGAATATGCCCTCCTTTTCTAAAGCTCCTTCTATTCCAAGATGAAGGTCTGCAGCAACAAGGCTGTCAATGGATTTTATGTAAACAAACGGCTGAAAATCTGGAATATATATGTCCTTAATGAGCTTATATAATCTCAACTCGCCCCTTTAATCCTCCTCATAACCATTTCATGCAATTCATGTAATAATTTAACTCTATCCTCCATTAAAACGACATCTGCCATTCCTCTTGTGATTAGACCGTGAGCGAATGGAGATGGTAAATCATACTTAGGCAAGATGACCCATCTTCTCCTACCATTTCTGATATCATTTAAGATTTTTTCAGCATTTTTGACGTCCATTTTATCCTCTACTATCTCCCTAACAGCCTCCTTAATTAAGGGAAATCCTGGAATTCTTAAGCAAACTCTGAACAGGGTTTCAGCGTTCATCTGTTGTTTCGACACTCTTACCTCATGTCCTAAGTATCTCCGTAAGATCATCAGAGCTCTTGTGGCACAATGTCTGAATGATCTCCAGACATACTGGGAGTTTAAAACGGCTTCTTCTATTTCCTTTCTGATATTCCGTTTCCTTAATTCCTCTAAAATCTCCTTAATTCCAACTTCTCTTCGTTGAGGTATGCTTATGATAAAACCATTGTCATCTACCATTATTTTTACTGAAATTCCTGCTCTTCTCTTCAAAATGTTAGCTAAAGCTCTGGATAGAACATTATTAACTCTTCTTCCGAAGACTGTATGAAAAATATAGTTAATTCTACCTCTATTGTCAATATACTGTTCAATTAGGAGGTTCTCAGGAGAATGAAAGACTTTAATCCCGATGAACTCGAGAAACTCTTTTTGAGCTCTAATATAATCTAGAATGGCTTTTGAAGACCAAGAATCAGCTTTACATTCATCCATTAAGGTTTTTAACCTCTTTTCATCACCTCTCTTAAGAGCTTTCCATACTTCATATCTGAACTTGCTAATGGCTTCTCCCAGCTCAAAGCTAAGAGGCAAAAGCTCTGAAAACCATGAAGGAACTGTAGGTTTCTCTCCTTCAGCTAATTCAACAAATGCCTTCATTCCCTTAGCTTTCTTGAATCTATAAACTTTCCCCCCTAAGATAAATAAATCTCCCGGGAAAAGTTGCTCTACAAATTCCTCCTCAAGCCTACCCACGTATCTTCTTCCAGCATAAACCTTTACTGATACGTACTCTGGGAT
>CAYLIY010000048.1:0-7028 GCA_964384015.1 uncultured Nitrososphaeria archaeon
CCCTATATAGAGAATAGTACTATTAAGTTTATTAAAAGCGACTTTATGAGTTAAGTCTTGAAACTATTAACCAGAGCTAGTTCCCTCATTATTAAATCGAAATTCTTCTTGCTTATCTCTTTTTTATATCGTCTTAAAAGCTTAAAGATATAGGAAAGATCTTTCAGGCCTAAAACTTCTCTTACGTGCCCAGAGTAAGGATTTCTTATTACAAGGTACTGGAAAAGCGATGTCAAATTTGATGGCCTTCTCTTGGAAGATGCGGATTCGAAGTCTATTATTATAGCTTTTCCATCCTTTTCTGAGAAATATATGTGTTTATCAGCATGAGATAGCTCGCCGTGATCTAGTCCTATCCTATCCAATTTAAAAGCTTGAAGTAATAAATCCTTAATGAGCTCTAACAGCTTATTCGTGTCCCTTCTCATAAATATCTCCTTTAAAACCTCTAAGATTGGTTTTCCGATCACATATTCCATAACTAAAACTCTCTTCGTTATACCGATTAGTTTAGGCCCAACTCCAACGTCATTAGCCATTTTTAACATCTTAGCTTCTTCCATTAAGCTTACCCTATTAGCATCTGATCTAAGGATTTTTACCGCTACAACGGTTCCATCGTCCTTAATAGCTTTAAGAACAATGCTTGTCGTTCCTTTTCCTAAAATTCGCAGGTTATCTATTTTCTTTTCTCCTTCAAAGCAAATATATGCTATCTTTAAGAGCTTAAGTTGTTCAACTATATCTTTAGCGTACGCTAAATCCCCTTTAGGATAAGATATCACTTTTATAAATCTCTCGCCTTTTATAAGGTCATCAATTAGAACCTTCATAAGTTCCTATCCAAAACTCCCTGATTGTTAAGAAATCCTTGAGAAACTTCAATAAACCCCGTCTTTTCATTAATTCCTCCATTCCTCCTATAAATATCTCGGCTTTTAAGGCCTCCTTTAATCCATGTGGGATTATTTTTCCTTCTTTTAAAACGGATTTTATAGCTTCTTTAGCATTTGTTATCTTTCTCCTTTTTATGGCCTTCCATTTTCCATCCTCATCTATCCATACAAAGAAGCCCTTGCTCAAATTTTTCTTCAAGAACGATTCCTCATGAAACTCGTTGAAAAAGCTTGGACCTAAATGTAAGTAGTTCTCTGATATGATATCGGATTCGAGCTCTATAAAAATTACGCTTTTTGATTTAAAGTCGCTAAATGGCCTCCACCTTAAAATATTAAATCCCATCTCTTCAAGCCTTCTCACAAGTTTTCTTGATAGTCGCTCAAGTTGTGGATAAAGGATATCCTCTACCATCCTTCCATGCTTAAGTAAGAGAAAAATTATCTTTCCATGACGTTTCACTTCATCTTCTATTTTGATCTCCCTTTTCTCCGGATAGAAGAAGCATTTAGAAGGATTTTTAAGGAAAGACCTGCATGCTGACACAAAACGTCCAAGAGTCCTCTTCGAAACCGCCGCTGCCACATTCCTGGACGGATCTACAGGATCAATAACGATCAAGGGATCTCTTGGAAAAACTCTAATTATCGTTTCTAAGTCCCCCTTATAGTAGTTCTCTAGATCTATGATTGTCCTTTCCTTCCATTTCACAGCATTTTTTAAGAGAGATTTAAATGTCCCGTATTTTATAATTAAAAGCTCACATAAGTAGCCTGAAAAGCCTTTAACGGTAACTTCGGCTCCATACGTCCCTATTCCTTTCATAAACTTCTTCAAGAGTCTAACTTGGTTTCGAGCATTTTCATCTCTCAAGTTACTCTCAACGTATTTCACGTGGAAAGGAGTTCTATCAACTGAGCTGATCCACTTACCCTTGGATGTCTTGTAAGCAGGAACTATGCTTACTCGTATTCCATCTACATAAGCCTCGAGATAAGGATGCTCCGCGAATCTTTTGATCTTTTTATATCCTTTAAGGGCTTCCTCGGCTATTTTTAATCCTATCCTTCTAAATTCCTCTCTGGGGAGGGTAGGAGACAATAATAAAAATAAATCTATATCGGCTTCCCCGCTTATCCACGTATCTTTACGCACGGATCCCCCTAGGAATACTTCATACTCCTTAACGTAATGGGAGGCTGCTTCTTCCGTCTTTTTCTTAAATCTCTGGACAATTTCCTTTATCTTCTTTCTCTCATTTTCATTCGGAACTATATCCTTCAGTATCTGCTTTAACAGGTCTTCCATTTTTAGCCCTTTAAGTCCTTTACATATAGGTCCTCATAAATCGGTCCTGTAGGAGTTAATGTACTCTTTTTAAGTTTTATCTGGTTTATTTCCACATATTCATTTATTTTTTCCCCAAATTTCGTAAGAATGTTCACAGGCGGAGGGGGGAATGGCTTTTTAATTCTAGCTATTGTTATATGAGGCTTAAACCTTCTTGTCTCTCTAGGAAATCCAAGCTTGCTTGTTATTCCCTCTATAATTTGGGCTAATTCAGATACCTTCTCCTTTCCCTCATCCACACCGATGTAAATAACTCTTGGCCTTTTATGGTTAGGAAAGAAGCCTATGCCTTTTGCCTTAAGAAGAAAGCGCTTAAATTCTATTCTCTCCAAATCCCTCGATAACCTGCTGATCATGGCCTCACTTATATCACCTAAAAACTTAAGGGTGATATGTAATGCCTTGGGATCAACGAGCTTAAACTTAACTCCATGTTCGCTTAGGATTCCATGAACCTCGTTAACATACTCCTCAAGCGTTTGCGTACGCACTTCGATGGCTATAAATGATCTAACCAATTCAGATTACCTTTAACCAATACAATTTATTTTGGATGGCTTGTTAAGATTAATAGATTGATCTGATATGAGAGGCAGAAAACTCCTAATATGCTCTTCTGGACTTCCAGGAGCAGGTAAAGGAGTCGTGGCTGAAGCTGCTAGAAGATTAGGGTTATATGTGGTTGTAATGGGAGATATCGTAAGGAGAGAGACGGCTAAGATCGGATTGGAGCCAAATGTTAGGAATACAGCAAAGTTGATGATCGAGTACAGAAGGGTTTATGGCAAGGACATATTTGCAAGGTTGACTCTTGATTTGGTAGAGAAATTGGGTGAAAATGTAGTTTTAATTGATGGAGTTAGAAGTCCCGAGGAATTGGAATATTTTAGGAAAAAGGGATGGAATACCGTTGTAATAGCGGTTTTGGCATCTCCAAAAGAGAGATTTAAGAGGTTAAGAGAAAGAAAAAGGGTCGACGATATAAAGACATATGAAGATTTTGTTAAGAGAGATAAGCGCGAAATAGCAGTTGGAGTAGATAAAGTCCTATTATATGCGGATAAATTCTTAGTCAACGAAGGGAAAACAAAGGAAGAAGCGATAAAAGAGGCCATTTCCCTAATTAAGGATATTTTAGAGTGAGCTTATGAGGAAAAAATTTGAACGATGGGCGAAAATTCAGGAGATCCTAGATAACGTAAAAGTGGAGGCTGAAACGATATGTAATCCATCTGAAGATTTAGATAAAGTTAAAAAAGCGATTTTAAATGTTTTAGAGGGAGAGATAAGCATTAAAGAGAGTTCTAATCAACGGTTTATACTGAGTGTTAAAGGAAGAGGAGAGAAAGCTTTACTCAAAATTTTTAACGGCTTTAGAAACAGAGCTGTTTTAGCAAGTGTTAGAAAGCATCTAAAGGAGCATTCTAGTAGAAATGAGGTTATTTTTATGCTAAATAAACAGGCAGCTTACCTAGGAACAATGGCCATATACGAAGAGGGAGAATCAGCGCTGGGCGGAATAAAAGTGGTAATAAAAGCGCCTGAAATTAAAAAATTAATTGACTGGCTAACTAGGTTTTAGTATAGGCCTTAGTTAAAGTGACGGTGCACGTTTTAGGGTCGACCTTAATCAAAATTTCATCTCCAGGCTTAAACGGGAACTGTGAATCCCTAGCTATTTCTGCAGGGAAGTTTATCAGAAATTTTTCGTATTTTTTCCCTTTAACTTTCATTTCATATCTCAAAAAGCGTGTTTTGCCTTCTAACATTCTTCTCAACCCGAATATTTAATTTAAAAGAAGAGATATAAATTATAAGGGAAAAATTTAAGAAAATTCGTATAAATTTTTGGAAAAAGGGACATTGAAAATTTATTTCATATTTTTAGACCCATGAAATTAAGGGGTTAAGACTCAGGGTATGGGACATCTATTCTTAAGAAGTCCTCAGCTGCCATGACGAATGGAAAGATCTCTCTTGCCTCCTCTACAAGCTTTTTTGTATCCTCATATCTGGCGCTGAAATGAGTTAAAATCAATAACCGTACGCCTGCTTTTTTAGCAACCTCAGCAGCTTGCTTAGCTGTTGAATGGTAGTTTTTAATGGCCTTATCAGCATGTTCCTCTCCATATGTAGAATCATGTATCAATATGTCCGCGTTTCTAGCAAATTCTATTATCCTATCTGAAGGCCTAGTGTCACTTGATATGACGACCTTTCTTCCCCTTCTTGGTGGAGAAACGACTAGGCTTGGATCTATTTCGATGTTATTTATGACGACCTTTCTTCCCATTTGAAGATCTTTCCAGTAAGCAACTGGAATTCCCAATTTCCTGGCCTTAATTGGATCGAACTTTCCGGGCCTCATTTTCTCCTCTATCGAGAAAGCATAGGTCTCCACCGAATGATCCGCCTTTGTTGCTCTGATAATATACTCCTTAGCCTCCATTATCACCCCTTCCTTAAGAACCTGAATTAGGATGGGGTAAGTGGGAGTGAATTTTAACATTGAGATATTCCTCATGATGAACTCCGATATTCCGTTAGGTCCATAAATCTCCAACGGGTCTTCCCTTTTGAGCAAGGAATATGACTGTAATAGGGATAGTAAACCGACCACGTGGTCCCCGTGCATATGTGAGATAAATATCTTTATCTTTCTCCTAAGTCCTATTCCGGTTTTAATAAGTTGTCTTTGAGTTGCTTCCCCAACATCAAAAAGAAGGTAATCCGATTTTCTTCTGATGAGTATAGATGATACGTTTCTTTTTTTAGTGGGCGTTCCGGCAGAGGTCCCCAGGAAGATTATTTCCATATCACTCATTCTAACCTCTTCCATACTCTTATGACTCTTATTAGGCTTCCGTGAACACGCATCTCGACAGAAGTAACCTCTTTAAATCCATATTTTTTAGGATCACCGGGATCGAAGGTTTTAGGATGCATAAAAACCAAATTACCTTTCTTTAAGACAGCTCTGGCATTTTCGAATAAAGATTTATAAACTTGGCTCATATCTCTTCCCCCAAGTGGTGCTTCCCTACCGTATGGGGGATCCGTGACTATCTGATCCGCCCTTCTAATTGGAAGGTGAACAGAATCGCACCTTATGAGGCCAATAGGTTCTACATTAATCCACTTGAGATTTCTTTTAGAGCCATAAACGTGTTTTTTATATAATTCACATCCTATTACCTCGATTCCCATCAAACCAGCTTCCATTGGAATGCTTCCAGCTCCACAAAATGGATCTAAGAGAGTTGATCCTTTCTTAGCTTCAGAAAGGTTAACTAAAATCCTCGCGAGTTTGGCTGTTAAGGTGGAAGATATCGAGAATGGTCTCTTAGCTGGATCCCTTTTATTAAATCCTTTTGAATATGAGCAATACATGCTGAGCCCGAGTAGCGATAAATTCTCTACTACTCCCACCCTTATCCATATATCTGGCTTGGTTAGATCTACCCTTTTATTTGGAAATAATTTTAGGATAGCATCTCCTGCTTTCCTTTCCATTTCCCTTTTTGATACGTCTCTTCTTCCAAAAACAAAAGCTCTTACACCAAATGACCTAAATTTCGTCAAAAAGGGTTTTAAAAGGGAAAAATCGAAGGAATAATCTTCTTTTAGAATTTGAAGGATTTCTATGATTTCCTTCATAGTTGCTGATCTTTTTGCCGCACGAATTAATCCCCTTTCGTCAGATTCAATTTCTACAAAGAGCACTCTCTCTTTCATAAATACCTCTCTAAACTTCACATTCTCGGCTTTTAGGCAAGAAATTGTTTCTATTCTTGACAGATCTGGATTATCGAAAGATAGAATGATCGCATGCATTATTTCTTTAACGTTCTAGCTAGCATAGGCTCTATCCTAACCATCGAGTAAGGAGTATCTATAGTATTAGAGCCAACTATGCTTGAATATCCAGAGTTTAAAATCTTTTCTCCAGCGCTTCCTAACAACAGTAGGTGCGTAGCTCCAGCTACTACCTTCTTTGCTCCACTTTCGGCTAAAATTCTGCCAGCCCCTACTATTGTCCCTCCAGTAGCGATTATATCATCTAAAACTAAAACGTTAAGATCCCTTAGATCCAATCTCGCTTTCTTAAAACTTATTTCCCCCGTTTCTCTGTTTCTTCGTTTTTCCAGGCAAATATAGTCCAGATTTAATTCCTTACTAACCATCCTTACCCGATCGATTCCCCCGATATCTGGTGACACCAAAATCATGTCCTCCCCCACAAACAATCGATCTTTAACATATTTAGCTATGTCAATTAGAGCCGTTAGGTTTACAAAGTCGAAATTAGAGTATTTTTCAACAGCTTTTGGATTATGCACATCAAGTGATATTAATTTATCAATTTTAAAGAGAGATAAGGCTTTGAGCAGGGTTTTTAAGGAAATACACTCCCCTTCGCGAAACCTCTTATCTTGTCTGGCATATATCAAATAGGGAATTATCAGAACTAGACTTCTAGGGAAATAATCTGAAATTATGTCTAATGCTTGGAAAAGTTCAATCAGTCTTTTATTTTGATTTGGATATAATTTAAAGTATAAAACAACATCGCTTCCCTTGAATTTCTCTGGATTTCTAGCTTTAAGCAATATCTCCCCATCAGGAAATATTCTTTTATCCATGTATTCTACCTCAGATGGAACCAAACTTGAGAGCATGCTTAAGTCCTTTTTGAATTCTGTTAGGGAGACAAGTATCATTCCAATCAACTTTAAACAATTTCCCTATTTAAGCTGGAGGATCTTGAATTTGATTGAAAA
>CAYLIY010000049.1:0-7012 GCA_964384015.1 uncultured Nitrososphaeria archaeon
CCATCTGGCTATCAGGAAGATTTTATAGCTTAGAAATATCCTTAGATCCCTCTCAGCTACCAGCAAGATTTTCCGTAGGTTCACCTTTACCACTTCCCTCAACTTCCTTGATCGTCGATCCCGTGTAGTACAGAAACACATCATCGAGGGAGGGCTCTGTCATGCTCATTGATCTCACAGCAACGTGATCTTTATGGAATACCTCTATTATCTTCGGGGCTACCTCCTTAGCTCTATTAAGATAAATCCTTATGTTTCTTCCACGCGTCATTACTTTTATCACGTTCTTTAATTGTTTAATGCGCTTAATGGTGTTTTCAGGCGGATTTCTGTCAGTATTAAGCTCTATTAGCTCACCACCAATTATCGTATCTTTGAGCTCCTTAGGTTTACCTAATGCTACAACTTTTCCCTTGTGGATTATACAAACCCTATCTGATAATTTATCAGCCTCATAAAGGTTATTAGTAGCGAGAATTATTGTTGAGCCCTTTTCTCTTAAAGCCCTTATCGAGTCCCATATAAAGTGCCTACCCGCGACGTCTATCTCTGAGGTTGGCTCGTCAAATATAGCGACTTTAGGCTCCTGGATTAAAACTTTTGCCACTTCTACTCTTTTCCTCATCCCTCCAGATAGATAATGAGCTTTCTCTTTTCGAGCTTCCCATAAGTTCAGGGCCTTCATGACTTCCTCAACTTTTCTTCTAGCCCTATCACCCCTCAAACCACAAACTCTGGCATGCCACATCAAAATATCCAAGGGAGTTTGAATCCAGAAAAGCTTGGGATCTTGAAAAGCGATCCCAACTAATTCTCTTACCTTATCTGGCTCTTTCCTTATGTCATGTCCGTAAATGATGGCTGTTCCCTCTGTAGGCTTTATGACCGTGGTTAACATTAGAAGAGTTGTTGTTTTACCAGCTCCATTTGGACCAAGTAAACTGAAGATCTCTCCATGGTATATCTCAAAATTTAGGTGGTCAACTACTCGAACTCCTCCATACTTCTTCGTTAAATCATGGATTTTGATTGCTACCTCCAACTCTGTTTCACTTTGAAGACTACCACTTTAGGATAACTTAAAAGCCTCTAATAAAATATCAAATTTTAAAATGTTGGCCTTGGAAACAGCAGGCATTCTTGTCTCCATAGCCGCTGCCTTGAGCTGGAGCGTAGCTGCTTTATTCTACAAAAAAGGAGAGCTTGGCCTAAGTTCATTTGAATCCAACGCTTTAAGGTGCATCCTCCCTCTTTTCTCGTTAACCCTCATGGAGGTTTATTTCCACGGTCTGAGCTTCTTAAACATTAACTTAGCCAATGTACTGAGCATCTTATTCGCGACTTTGCTCACCTTGGTTATCGGGGATTCACTTTACTTGTTGTCCATTCGATACTTAGGGGTATCATTAGCTGTGTCCACTTCGTATACATTCCCAGTTTTCACATCAATCTTGGCCTTCCTATTCTTAGGGGAATTCCTCCCTCAAACGGCTTATATAGGTGTTCTCCTAACGGTATGCGGGATCTGGTTATTAAATTACAAGGGTGAGAAAGGGGTTAGAAAGTCGAAAATAGGTTTCTTAACAGCGTTGCTCACGTCATTATGCTGGGCGGCTGGCATAACAGCATTTAGACATATACTCTTCGACATGAACCCCCTAGATCTGACTACCTGGAGAATGATCATTTTAACCCTGATCCTCTCTCCATTTCTGGTCAAAGCTATCAGAAAAGCAAGCTTTAAAAACGCTATCTATTTGAATTTAGGAGGATTCTTTGGCTTAATGCTTGGGGGAATATTTCTGCATTATGGGCTAGATTGGATAGGGGCAGCGAGAACCTCTACCATTTCTTCGATTACCCCTCTTTTCTCAACAATCTTAGCAGTTGTCATTTTAAAGGAGAAGATAAGGCTGTGGCAATGGTTAGGAATAGCCTCCATAACTCTCGGTTTAATGCTAGTTACTGCCTTTTAGGGCTATTTGATTGCTCTTCTGATAAATAGGACCTCAATTATTATCAGGAAGATCATTAAAAATGCTAAAATAACCAAGATAAGATCGAGCTCTCTCCCAAAACCAAATGCTATAGGTATCGGCCCTATGAGCACCAATCCTCCCCCTGTTATGTTACCAGCCTCAAGCGGGAGGATGAAGAATGAGGCAAAGATTAGAGCCAGTCCCGCAAATATTACGATAAAGCCCAATAAAAGCAACTTAAACGCTAAATCGGGTGCGGATACTTTTTCTCTGGTTTTTGAGCATCTGACACAATATCCACTAGCTAAATCGATATCATATTCGCATACTAAGGCTCCACATTTCTGGCAAATATATTTTGCTGGTCTCTGTCCGCAAATTTCGCAAATTTTCTCAGGCATTTAAAGCACTAAAAAATAACTAACCTGCCCAACGCATTAAGCTTATTGATCGATTAAAGATGGTAATATAGGTCAAAGCAGTGATAAATCACCTGAGCAGGAAGGATAAGACCATTAAGGAAATCGTGAAGATTACTAATATCAAACTAATTATCATGAGCCACTTAAGTGCTTCCTTATCCGTCCCAAATGCTATAGGTATCGGCCCTATGAGCACCAATCCTCCCCCTTTGATTCTTCCTCCTCCGCTCCACACCGATAATATGATAGCTATGAAAACTATCACGAATCCTATTATGAACAGAGTTAGCCCGATATTAAGCAGCTCAGCCCCGGAAATCATTTTAAACCCGCCATCGATAAGCTATATCTCTACGATAATTCCATCTCTGCCTGTGTTTATAACCCTTGTTTTACCTATTCTATCCTCAAAACCAGCTCTCTCATGCACGTGTCCGCATAAATTTAAAATGGGCTGATTTTTCTCGATGAATTCTCTGATGGCTTTAGATCCAACGTGAACTCCAAATATAAACTCATCTACCTTCGTTTTAAATGGAGGAGAGTGGGAGATGAGTATTAAATTCTTCACCTTTTCAAACGGCCTTAAAATTCCTTCTATCTCCTCCTCGCTTAACTCAAACGGCGTATTAAATGGAGTAGTCGTACTTCCCCCCACCCCCGCAAATGAGAACTCACCGAACTTAAATGTCTTTCCATGAAGATATATCCATCCAAATTCCTCACATATTCCCTTTAATTGCTCGGGCCTCTCATTATTACCAGGAATCACTAAAAATAACTCATGAATTCCCCTTAGCTCTTCACATACCCTTCTTAGCCCATGCCCAAAATCAGCTAGATCCCCACAGCAGATGACTATATCTGCTCTTAGGGCCTTATTTCTTAAGTTAGTAATGGCAGATAGCCTTCTATGTATATCGGAGAAGGCTAAGATTCTCATTTGTTCACTAACCTTTGAGAGCCTTAACATCTTAAAAAATTGGTGCATGTTAAAGACATCATCATTAACTCTTAGCCACTACTCACTCTGTGATTTCTATTTTCTTAACTGTAAAAAGTTGAAAGGATATATTTGCATAGCGATTTAGATAAAGAACGCGGCCTCATGAAATCTGGCCTATATTCGTCCTCTCTAATATTATATTTAGGATTAACCGAGTAAACGTCCTTTCAACATATTTCATTTTTTGAAGGCTTTTAACAAACGCGTCTAGCTCTTTCCTTGACTTAAATTTTGCTAATACTGTCACATCGAATTCCCCTGTTACGTCATACACAGCTAAAACATGTGGGTTCTTAGCTATCTCCCTCTCAACCTCAAATAGCTTTCCCTCCGAGACTCTGACATCTATTAAAACGGGAAAGGCGTATCCAAGCTTATCATAATCGATTTCAATCGTATATTTCTTGATAATTCCGGCATCTTCCAGCCTTTTCAGCCTTGTTTGGACAGTTGCTGGGGATATTCCTACTTCCCTAGCTATTTGTCTTAAGGATGACCGAGAATCTCTTTGGAGGACGTTTAGAATTTTTAAATCCTTCTTATCTGGAACCATACGATTGTTCATTTTTGTTCGCACAATCTGTAAAATTCTAAACATTTTAATAAATTTTGCCTAATTGTTAGATCAAAGGTTCAATTTTCGGCCAAATAGTTAATATTTGATAAAGTAACAAGATTATTCGTAAATGAATGCAAAGAACGTCATAAATGTCATCAAAAAGAGGAATATCAAGTGGATAGAGCTACAATTTACCGATGTGGTCGGTAAATTGCATCATTTAACTATTTCCTCTAAAATAATCGATATTGAAAAATTCAAAGCGGGAATAGGGAAACTGGATGGAAGCTCGATTAAGGGCTTTAAAACGATAGAAGAAAGCGACCTAGTTCTTATTCCCATACCAGAAACCTTCTCCATTCTTCCATGGAAACAGGGAGAGGTTTACGCTAGGATGTTATGCAAGATTTATGACACTTATGGCGAGAAAAGGCTTTCAAGAGATCCAAGGTTTGTCAGCGAGAAGGCGGAGGAATATCTTAAGGAAAGGGGAATAAACAGCAGTTGGGGCCCCGAAGTGGAGTTTTTCTTGTTTGATAAAGTTGAAATAGATTTTTTAAATCCTCATGCTGGCCAAGGATACAGAATCTATTCCAGAGAAAGTCCATGGAGTAGGGAATCGCCGGTTATTCAATTTAAAGAGGGGTATTTTCCAACTCCTCCCATCGATAAAACCCATGAGCTAAGATGTGAAGTGGCCGAGGTTCTTGCTACTCATTTTGGCTTTGAGATCGAAGCTCATCACCATGAGGTTGCAACTGGAGGTCAAGGAGAGATAAACTTCAGGTTTGGAGGATTAGTGGAAACGGCCGATAGGGTGATAACCATGAAATATGTCATTAAAAATATCTCCAGGAAGCATGGAATGATAGCCACTTTTATGCCGAAGCCTATTTATGGGGACAATGCAAGCGGCATGCACGTTCATCAGGCCCTTTGGAGGGGCGATGAAAACCTCTTTTATGATTTAAATGACGATTACGCTCAGTTAAGCCAGATGGGGAGGTATTACATAGGGGGCTTGTTAGAGCATGCTAGAGCTCTATCAGCTCTAGTATCGCCAACGGTTAATAGCTATAAAAGGCTGGTATCGGGATATGAGGCACCTGTATACCTTATTTGGAGCAAGGGCAACAGAAGCGCTGCCGTAAGAGTTCCGATTTATCATAAGAATGATAAGATGAAGAGAATAGAATATAGGCCTCCTGATCCCTCAGCCAATCCATATCTAGCTTTTTCGGCTATGTTGGCCGCTGGATTAGATGGAATTAAGAAGAAAACGGATCCCGGAGATCCTGTAGATGAAGATGTTTACACAATGAGTCCAGAGAAGAGGAGATCTTTGGGAATAAAGGAACTGCCAAGGGACTTATGGGAGGCCCTAGACGAGTTGGAATCGGACATGGAGTTTCTAAGATTATTCTTCTCCAAGGATCTTCTGGAGACGTATATTGAGATAAAAAGAAAGGAGTTTAAGGAGATATCGCTGTATCCAACTCCCGTTGAGATCTATAAATACCTAGAAGTGTAAATTTATTCAATTAAATCAATAATACTTATCTCAAACACGTAAAAAATATTTCTTGAGCCTCAATGGAGAAAATAGTGGTTTTAGATTTTGGAGGTCAATACACGCACCTTATAGCCAGGAGAGTTCGAGAATTAGGAGTTTATTCTGAGATTTTTCCCTTTCATAAACCAATTAAGGATCTCAAGGAAAAGAGCTTAAGGGGATTGATACTTTCAGGCGGACCTAAGAGCGTCTTAGACGCCGATGCCCCTTTATGCTCTAAGGGGATATTTGAGTTAGGAGTTCCCGTTCTCGGAATCTGCTACGGGCATCAATTAATAGCCCATCTTTTAGGTGGGAAGGTATCTAAAGGAAGGAAAAGGGAATATGGAAAGACGGAGCTTATGATCCTGAAGGAGAATGATCTTTTTTTGGGTTTAGAGAAGAGACAGATAGTTTGGATGAGTCATTTTGATCAGGTCTTAGATCTTCCGAATCAGTTTGAAGCCCTAGCATCAACGGAAAATACGAAAATAGCTGCCTTTAAACATAAATTTAAGCCAATATATGGAGTTCAATTTCATCCAGAGGTCAAACACACGGTTAATGGCAGGAAAATGCTCAAAAACTTCTTATATGGAATATGTGGTTGCAAGGGAGGATGGAGACCTGAAAGCATAATAGAAAGAGCTGTAAAGGAAATATCTAGGGAAGTTGGACAAAATGAGGCGGTCATATGCGCTTTAAGTGGTGGTGTTGATTCCCTAACAACTGCTGTGATAGTGAATAAGGCTGTTGGAGATAGATTAATTTGTATATTTGTAGATCACGGTCTTCTTAGGAAGAAAGAAGCGGAGAGGATCCTAAAGACTCTAAAAGAAATGAAATTAAATGTTAGATATGTAGACGCTAAGAAGCGCTTTCTGAACAGAATTAAGGGGATATCCGATCCTGAGGAGAAAAGAAAAGTAATTGGGGAGGAATTCATAAAGATATTCGAGGAGGAGGCTGGAAAGATCAAGAATGTTAAGTGGTTAGCTCAGGGAACCATCTATCCTGATAGGGTTGAGAGCGGGATGGTTGGTGTTGGAACCAGCAGAATTAAATCCCACCATAACGTGGGCGGCTTACCTGAGAGGATGAACTTGAAGCTGATTGAGCCGCTAAAGGATCTGTATAAAGATGAGGTAAGGGAAGTAGCCAGAATGCTTGGACTACCAAGCGAAATAGTTAATAGACATCCATTTCCAGGCCCTGGCCTCGCTGTTCGAATAATCGGGGAGGTTACCCCTGAAAAGCTGAGGATATGTAAAGAAACTGATGCCATTCTTGAGGAAGAATTAAAAAAGGCCGGATATTACGGTAAAGTTTGGCAAGCATTCACGGTCGTTGGTAATGATAAATGGACAGGCGTTCTGGGCGATGAGAGAAGGGAGGGATATATAGTTACGATAAGGATAGTTACAAGCGAGGACGGGATGACCGCTGACTGGTTTAAATTGCCCTATGAGCTTTTAGAGAGAATAAGCAATAGAA
>CAYLIY010000050.1:0-6901 GCA_964384015.1 uncultured Nitrososphaeria archaeon
AAACCTAAAGCCAAAAAGCTTTTCATAGAATTTAGTCCATTACTAACACATTTCGAGGTAGACAAGCTTAGGATTTCCATCAGACCTAGACAGTTTCTTACGATACCGTTAAAGTTCGGAAGCTATCAGGAGAAGTTTATCAAGCTTTGGCGTGAAGGGAAGCTGAGAACAGGAGAAATCATAATGAATGAACGTTGGATAATAGTCCCCTTCAAACAAGAGATAGACCTAACCAAACCTAATGAAGCTGTAGCGATAGACGTAAACGAAAACAACATAACTGTTGTAGACACTAAGGGAAACTGCCTAAAGATAGACACTTCAAAGATTAGAGCCATTCATGAGGTTTATTCCCGTAAGCTTAGACGTATTCAGCAAATCGGAAACTCTAAAGTGAAGAAGAAACTCTTAGCCAAGTATTCAGGTAGAAGAAAACGCAGAGTCCACGACCTGCTTCACAAACTAACCAAACAACTCTCAGAATTCACCAAAGGAAAAACCCTCATAATGGAAAACCTGAAGGGCATAAGAAACTCTATCAACAGAAAGGTTCTCCGCTACAATAAGCTTAGTGGAAAACTTCAACTAGTCTCATGGAGAAGCAGAAGCCTTAAGCGTAGGCTCAACTCATGGAACTTCAGAAAACTTCAGTTTCTACTCGAGTATAAACACAAGCTGAATGGGTTTGATGTTGTTTATCTCAATCCACATAGAACTTCAAGTTTATGTTTCAGATGCGGGGGAAGGATAAAGCCCCAAGAAAAAACCTGTCCCAGATGCAAGTTAGATAGGGATATAAACGCATGTTTAAATTTGCTTAAGATGTGGGGGGCGTCAGGGTTCCCCGAAAGCCTCTCGATGAGTGCTATGGGGTTGGGGTGTCAAGGCATTTACGCCGATGCGGTGAACCCAGCCGAGCTAAGAGGGGAAGTTGAAAAAGGAGGGTATATCCTAATGAATTTTTCAACACCCTGTGTTAATTTAAAATGTTTTAATGGGCCTAAGCTTTATGGATGGCCGAGCTCTCTTACGACTTTAAGGTTAACTCAGCTAGAAGCTACCTGAGAACCAAGGGGTTTCTGCACTATGGAAGCCAGCTTGTTCCAAATAAGATAGAATCCGAGACCTGGTCCCTAGTATGGGCTTACATAAGGAGGGTAGATGACCTGATAGATAACCCTGCCTTAAGCTACGAGCAAAGGATGAAGATCTTACTGGAGGAATCAATGGTTATCGAGGATTCCCTTAATAATAGGTTTGAGGCTACTCCTGATAAGCCGATTAGGCACATATGGTTGAATCAGTTCCTGGTAAACGAGGACAGGTATTATAACGGAAAGGCTAGGCCGATAATAAGGGAACTGTATAGAAGCGCTTTGATGGACGTTAATAGGATAGGTAAGCTTATAAGCAGAAGGGAAATGGATCTCCTTCTCTATAGGAAAGCTGTTAACTTCTTTAGATTGTATTTCACCTTAGCTAGGTTCGATATGGGCAGATACCTAGATGATATAGCTTATAATCTAGGGAAGGCTCTAGGCTCCTTGGATGACGTGCTGGACTTCCAAACCGACTATGAATCGGGATATATAAACGTTCCTAAGGAGGACGCTGAGAAATTGGGAATAACTCCGACGGATAAAAACATAATAGATAAGCTGATAGGCTCTGAATATCTCGAGAGAAAGGCGAAGGAGATAATGGGCTACCTCATAAAGGCCAGGAAGTTGGCGTTTAGGATAAGTAACACCATAGTGAGATGGCTTGTCTTGAGGCTAACGGAATCATTCGCGTATCCTATCCTTAAAGGCAACTTCGTACCTGGGGGAAAATACTTCTTCAGAGGAGGCAAATTGTTGCTTTCTATTTTACCTAGAGATGAGGGATTGGCTTATAAAATTGGAAATAAGCTGATGAGAATAGCTCTGTTAATTCCTCAGATCAATCTCTCGCTTTTTAATTCTTGGATCGGTTAGGAAGATCGATACCAGAGCCCTATTAACACTCCAATGCATATTCCGACGATTAGGGCGAATATAATCCACATTAAATAGGTCATTCCAAAAATCTCCCCAACTTTTTGAATAGGACCTTTAGTGGGAGTTGGGCTTGGTCTTACACCTGGCGAGGTTGTTAAGATGGGTGCTACTTTGCTCTTCCCAGAAATGAGCGTTAAAAGCGTGGAATAGGCTGATGATAACTTGTACATTATAAGCCTTGAACTTCTCTCATCGATGATGCTAGCATATTCATAGTAAGCATGGCCTAAAATAGATCTTAAATTAGAACCTGCAACCCTCCACATGGAATCCAATGCCTTCCTTCTGGAGTAATCTACCTGGTAGCTTATAGTGTTCTCGCTTGTGGGAATCAGCGCCATGGATGTGCTAGCGTAAACTAAAGAATGCATAGCCTCGCTAAGGGCTAGAATAAGGTCTCCATTTCCATAGTCTTCCTTGGCCTCCTCTAAGTATTTTATGGCCTCCTCAAGCTCATCTGAGCTATAACCCATCTCGCTCAAGATCGTCTGGGCATATGTTATCACCGTTTCGGCGTTATACATGTAATTATCCAATACCGACCTTAATTTATCCTCATTAAAGCCTAAACCAGGAGAAATAAGCTTTGCCAACTTAGCCCAGCTAGTAGCTGTTTCGGCCCTCCATTTAGCATAGGCCAATTCTCTTAATGAGGCAGCGATCTCGTCCTTAGCGTAATAATTAGCGGCTCTCTCTAAAGCCCTGTGGGCATCTTTAATCCTCCACTTCGCCGCTATTACCAACTCAAGGGCATTTACATGATCGATAACCGTTTCATTGATCGTTTCCTCAGCATTTTTCACGCGCTTCTTAGCCTCATCAACTATATCATCTAATGGCCTCCCAGCTAGGTAGTGGGCTAGGTTTTCCACGTATTGGATCTGGATAAGCGCTTGGAACGTTACACTTGAAGCGGAATAATAAGCCCTGTCTAAGGCTAATTTCCCAGCTCTTATCAAGAGCTCTTCAGCCCCCCTTAAAATCTTATCTAGCTCTTTTCTGTACGACTCCTTTAAATCAGATATTAGTTCACGCGCTTTTCCCAGCTCTTCCTTGGCTTTAGACGATAAATCTGAGTACTGAAATTCCAAAGCTGACGATATATCTTCGGTTAATTTAGGGGGCTCCGTGTAATTTCCAATTGGGATGTAATAACCGGTGAAATGGTAAATAGCCTCTCTTATATCGCCTATCTCTAGAACTTTAACCCCCAGTTCGTTTCCATACTCGATTAAATCCATCGTTACCGGTCTGGATCTACGTATGATGAACGGCCCTACTCTCTCCTCAACAACTTCATATCTCGTGAAATATCTTTGTCCCAATGGAATTAAGAATAACTTAACCCCAAAATCCGCCGCTGCCTTAAGTTTCTCAGGGATTCCTCCAACAGGGCCTATTGTTTCATCGGGGTTTATCATCCCGCTCATCATAACGCTAGAATTTATTTCCCACCCCTCAAGAGCAGAGGCTATTGCTATTGTTATCTCTGCTCCTGCGCTTGGTCCTCCGATTATGAGGGACGGTGAACTGACCTTAACATAAAAATTGTAATCACTGAAGTTCCTACCGGTTAGCTGGCATGCTATTAGAGCGGCTGTTCTAATTGATGCCTGCATGTCGATCTCCGTCAATGGAACGGTGGACGCATAAACCTCGCCGCTCCCATTGGTGACTGTCACCGTTATCTCGGTTATTACCCCAACATAACCATCAGCGGTTCTAGCTACAGCTGGAGCACATATCTTCACGGTTCTCGAATAAACTCCTCCCACTCCTTGCGGGAGTAATGAACAGATGATAAGGGCTAAAATTACAATGCTGAGTTGTTTGTTTAGCTCCATCTTCACTAAGATGTATCACGTACCCTAGATAAGTCCTTTTAGCGCTATAAGCTACTAGCCGCTAAGCCTTAATCCCCATGTCGCCTTAAAGAAAAGCCAGTAGAAGAACTGATTAGGCTCGTTCCAATCGGTTAACACAGGAGTGAAGAAGACCTCCCCGATCGTTGGATTTATCGTAGCTATCTGCGAGGAGGTGTAAGACACTTCCTTAATTTCCCCAGGATTTACGATGGTTGTTACCTCGAGATATGAATTAACCCCTGAGGCTGAAAGGTAGCTTATCATGGTGCTTACCTTCAATGGTCGTGGAAGGTTATTTTTAACAGTAAAGAAAACGTAAGTACTCCCATTTTTAACGGTCTTTGAGTATACAGTCCCCCAGACGTGCTCGCCATCAGTGTTGATAACCTCGTATGGATCTCCCCCTGAAGCTGGCAGATCTGGGGTTAAAACCCAGGATAAAATCCCTGATAGCTTATAGACCATTTCCCCATTTTCGGTATATCCCAGGACAGTGCTTATGTGAATAAGCTCGTATCTTCCTATGTTATCAAATTTTTTATCAAAGTCATCGTATTTTTGAGCAATAGAGCCCGTGAAATATTCAGTGAAGGCCTTAATCAGCTCCTCATTAAATACGTATTCGTTTGACCCTAGCACCATTTTGAATGGCCTGTAAACCGTCCCGTTAAGGTGTTTAAAGATGTAAGTATCGGGCTTTAAGTTTAGATCGGCCAACTTCACAGAGCCCTTCTCACTATACTCCACTATTATCAGGTTGAGCTTGTTATCTAGATTGCTGAAATCTATCTTGGCTCTGCTATCAACATACTCGTTAAACTCGGTCGCATAATACCTAATCTCAAAGGTTATATAGGCTACATCCCCATAAGTGGTGAAGACTTTCCAACCTTGGGTTAGGTATCTGCCAGGACCTGTATTATTAATCGCGCAGCCTCCGGGATCCTTGACACCATAGCCACCATCCGAGACGTAAGAACCCGTTATTATGGGCACTCTATAGAAAATCATCCTATTCCTGGAATCGGGAAAGCTCAGGGTGATCGAGACTTTGCAGTAAGCCTCTGTGTGTGGATGGTAAACTGCATCTAGCCCATACGCCTTAGCATCAGCTATTCCATGAATGTTTACGAAAATCCCCTTAGCAGTCGTGAAGTTTTCAGTCATCTCGAGATGTGAATGCTGAGGCACATCTAGCCAACCATCAGAGTCATGATAATCCGTCTGGGCATCTACCGTGGCCCACGTCCTGTATACTCGCCCGCCTCTTAAATACCCGTTTCCTCTAGCGTAAACGTAATAGACCTTTTGAAGGGAGTAGGAAACTGTTTCATAGTCAATTATATCAATAAAGGAATCCCTCACCGTAGATAGCTCAGCTACAACTCCATTGGGCTCTATAACGTTTATATCGCTTTCAAATATGCCTTCCTCAGCCATGTCCCTCGAGTCGATAGCAGGGCTATCCGTAAACACATTTCCAAGGTCTGTTAAAACCAGAACCTCATCAAATTTCGGGTTCGCCTCTACCGCCAAGTATGCGCATTTGCCCGGATGTACGGTCATCTCAGGGTGTATTACCTTTGTTATGTTTCCTTCGCTTAAGAGCATCAAGGCCTTAACATGTGAGAGCTTATTCCAGCGATTTGTTATGTTTATTAAAATTGAGCCGTTATTTAGCGGTGTTAGGAGTACTTCAAGTTGTTCCCTATTTCTATCCGATTCTAAATTGAGAGATCTCATCCTTTCGTTTTCAAGCGAGGACTTGCTTGCCTCTATTTTCCAAAAAACCGCTGATCCTAAAATGAAAAGGGTGAAGATTATGGAAAACGCCAAGAGAAGACTTACTCCCCTCTTATTTCTTATCATAGCTCTCTATTGTTCCTGTTTAAGAGTATAAAAGAATCCACAAGAAATGAGAGTGACAAATCTCATTTTAGAAGCAAAAGAGTTTTTTGTTCAAATTTTTCATTGAGGCTAGCTAAAATATAAACAAGAGAAAGAGAAAAAGCATAGAAGTCGCTAAAATTAATTTTAGCGACTAAATAATTAGGCATTATTTTGGTGTTTTTATGAAAACTGTTAAAGTTATGGAAGAGGAATGGGATTATCTAATAGTTTTAGATGCTTGTAGGTATGATTGTTTCTCAAAGCTTTACAATAAGTTTTTAGAAGGAACGTTAGAGCGAAGGCTATCTCTTGGTTCTTGTACTTCAGAATGGTGTAAGAGAAACTTTACGGAATACTACCCTGATGTTATTTATATATCTGCTAACCCCCATATCAACTCTAAAGCTAAAATTTTTGGTTTTCAAGCTAAAAGACATTTTTATAAGATTATAGATGTCTGGAATAATGGTTGGGATGACAAATTAGGCACCGTTCCCCCAGAGAGGGTAAATGAGGCGACTTTAAGGGCTATAAAGAGTTATCCTAAGAAGAGATTCATAATCCACTATTTACAACCTCATGCTCCATATATCTCACCAAAGTTTCAAAGTCTCGGCTTCTCAAAACCTCATCCACACGCCGGCATAATTTTACAATCTCCTACTCGTGAGGCCACAGAGTTTCTCGGAAAAATCGCCAATTATGTCGAGTCTATTAGCAAAAAGCTGAGGCTTGGAAATGGTATAGCTTGGAAGCTTAGAGAGGTGCTTCGTCTTCCTCCTGCCACGCCTATGGATGCAGCTCGAAGAAAGTTGGGGGTAAATGGTCTTAAGCGGGCATATCTAGAGAATTTACGAATTGTATTGGAAAACATAGCCATCCTCATAAAACATTTATCCGGAAACATAGTAATCACCTCGGATCACGGAGAGCTGTTGGGTGAGAAGTGGAAATATAGTCACCCATGCGGCTATAAAACTCGAATACTTAGAGAAGTTCCCTGGTTTAGAGTTACTAAGGTAAAGGATAGCGCTATCTTGCGCTCTGTAAGGCTGAGGTTAAAGTGGAGAATAAAGCTATTAAAAATTGCGAAGAATGCCGATTTTG
>CAYLIY010000051.1:0-6891 GCA_964384015.1 uncultured Nitrososphaeria archaeon
ACGGGAGGTCGAGGAGGCTTTAGGAGACGTTTAGAGGCGGTTTCCGATATGCACGTCGGGTCTGGGTCTAAACCCAGGTTTGTCGACTCCAACGTTTTCGTATACGTGCTACTCAAAGACCCTGTACCTTACCTCTGCTTCGGGGTCTATCTTCACCTTTTTACACCTCTATCGTCTTGAGGCCTCCTTTTGCGGGCTTCCACCCATACTTTCCATCCTTAGTCCTATACCTTATAAGCCCAGCCTCCTTCACGGCCATCCTTATCCGCTTGAAGAGCCTATCCAGCCTCCCTGTGGGGTCGTAGAGGACTACGGCGTCCCAGGCTATGTTCAGGAGGAGGGGGTCTATGGTCAGGTCTTCCCTGAAGAGCTTAGACTCGTCTACGTCTAAAACCGTCACGTCTGTTTTGAGAACCCTTCTTAAGGGGTCGTATATCCTGAACCTCCGACCCAAGCCCCGGAGCCCCCTAACCACAACCAGAAAGTCGTAGTCGCTCCCGGCGTCGGCCTCCCCCCTAGCCCTGCTTCCGAAAAGAGCCACGGCCACCACCCTATCCCCAAGCTCCCTGAGAAGCTCCTCGACAGCCCTACCCAGTAAACCCCTCTCCCCGCGGCTCAGAGAGCCCATAGCCGAACACTCTAATAGACTCACCCTACATAAACACACCGCTCACCGAGCCGCTTAGGATAGTTTAACCGCGTACTCCATCATATCCCGCACGACCACGCTCCTACCCCCTAGCCCGCTCGAACTCCTCTAGGGTGTAGGCGAGCCTCTAACCCCTAACCTCTCACCCAGGCTTAAACCCTCAAACCTCCTCGAGACCACTATCAAATCCACGTTGCTGTCTAGGAGCCAATCCCCACGTGCCCAGCTACCTGCTAGGTAAACCTCCACTCCTGGATCCAGCCTCCTCAACCCGGCTAGAAGAGCCTCGAGAAACCCCTCAAATCCTCAAGTAGACTCTTCAAACACGCAACCCTACCCACCTCCTCCACAACCCGTTCAGCGTACTCGATTAGCCTCGTAGCCACTTAAGAGCCATAACTGCCGCCTCTGTGGGCTAAAAATAGCCGAGTTTTCTAAGCTTCTCCATGATGAGTTCCTTGTCTATACTCCTTCCAATCCTCTCTTTCACTCCTTTCTCCACGTATTTGAGGATCTCCTCGACGCTTTTGAATCCCTCTCTCCTAACAGGAACCGTGCAGGGCTTACAACCCAACGATAGATACCCTTTATAGTAGAGGGGGTTCACAGGAATCTCGTTTTCCAAGATGTACCTCCATGTGTCGGTGAGGGTGAAGTGTAGGATCGGGTGTATTCTCACGTGAGATGGTTGCTCTCTCGGTGAGAAGAACTTCTCTTTAGCCCTCTCAGGATGCTCATCCCACCTTATGGCTACAAACAAACCTTCTATATGGTTTTCGGCTATAAACTCGTTCAGGGGCTTAACCTTAAGCCAGAGACAGCAGTTGAGCTTATCCGACCCAGGCTCACCAGCATGAGTGAGGTGGGTGGGCTTGAGCAGGTCGCGGCTCCAGAATACGTAGTTTCTAATATTCCATTCCCTTATGATGCTTCTGCAGTACTCCTCGGTCTCCTGGAAAGGTATCGGGTCTGAGGCTATCACGAGCGGCTCCTCCAACCCATGCCTCCTAGCATAGCGTAGAACCATGTGAAGCATAACAGTGCTATCCTTACCGCCGCTCCAGGACAGGGCTAGACGGCCAAACCTACGGTAGGCCTTAGACACCACGAGCTCTGCATGCTTAACCTTCCAACTCTCCACCCCTAACCACCTCTATCAAAAACCTACAAAAATCCTCGATCCTACTTATCTTAATCGGCCTGTTCGAGGAGTAGAATCCATAGCTAGAGTGAACCCCCTTCTCAAAGTCAAATCCATGGTCGGACACCACTATAAAGAGTTTATCCTCATGCTTTTCGCCCAGAGCTGAAACGAAAATATCTAGGTCTTCATAAAACCTACGAATCTCCTGTAACTCCTCCCAAATTATGTGTTGGAGTTCATCGGGAAAGTGCATGAATGCCAATATAAGGTCCACATCATCTCCAAACTCAAGGTCCCAAATCTCAGACTTCCTCCTCCCATACAGCCCCCACAGTTCTTCCACGACTTCTTCTACCGAAGAACTAATTATCCTATGACCTATCTTGAGAGCTGCGCCGTCATTATTGATGAAGGGAAAGTTATAAACAATCACTCGCCCCTCTAAAGCATCTAGGAAGGGACTATGGATCCGATTAGGAAACCTCAGGAGCGGGGGTCTCTGAAACTCCCTTAACCTCCTCCCGAGACCAAAGCCTCTTCCAACAACTTTCCTCAAGGCGGAAAGAGCCTTCAACACCTGCTCTATGAGCAAGGACTTGCTGTCGAAAAACTTTTTCTTAAATTCGGCCTTCACGTGCCTTCCAGCTAGGAACGTTGCCCACACCTCAGGGCTTAAAGGATATCCTGTCTTCTCGTTCACGGGGACGGTCAATTTTCCGAAACATACCTGCTGAAGACCCATTAACCTCCACTCAGCGACCAGATCGTATTCGAGACCATCTAAAGCAAGAATGAAAACCTTCAAACCCGCTCACTCTCCCTACGTAACTTTTTAACACTTGCTATCTAAACCATATCCTCCTCTATACATACCCCATATGTAAGGAGCAGATATAAAAATACCACCAATTGCCTTATAGGGCGTCCCCTTCTATGCATCGATGCTCACAGTACTATACATTATTTTCTACATGACCAAGGCTTCCAAGGCTGTTTTTGCTTAACGATAGAAGAAACCCGTGTGGAGGATACTTGCTTACAGGCACACGTCACGTCTATTAAGTGTGAGAAATTGAAGGTAGTTCACATCTGTAATCCAGCCGGGGTGACCTCTGTATTGGCTAAATATCAGGCCAAACTTTATAGATGGAGGACTTGGGTTGCAACGAGGAAGCATTACGATCCTTATGGTTTAACAACCTATGGTAAGCCTCAGCCACCACTCTCAAAGTACGAACCACATCAGTCTCAAACTATTCATATATTCTGCATCAGTCAACATTTTAAAATTTATTTCCTACTCTCTACTTTGAAGGGTTTGGAGGGTCTATTTGAGCAATCTGAGAGCACTGGTTGTGGGCTGTCCCTTCCCGGTTACAGGAGGAGGAAGAAGATGTTACGAGGTTGTGAAGAGATATAGTAAGTTCGGGATTGTGCCGTATTTTGCTCTGATCTGGCCTAGAAACCTCAGAAACTATGCGGTTGCGGCTCGGATTTTAAACTCACTCGGACAGTATGGTGTAAAATTTCTGCCTCTCCCAAGCCCTTTCAGACGCTCACAGTTAAAATTTAGGGTGAAGAAACCCTGGTTCTTAAACGAAGCCAACCTACTACTTCAAACTTCCAGATACGCCTCTCAGCTAATACAGTTAATTAAAGATAAAGGGTTAAATTTTGACTTCGTAATAGGTCAACATGAATGTCTAGATACTGTTTATATGACACATTTAATCGCTAAAAAGCTTGGACTATATTCAATAGTAATGCTGCAATCACCACCTTTTTATCAAAAATCTGACAAAATACTTGTTTTAAAGAGATTTAGCGAATTAAAGTTTTCTCTCCTCTCTAGATATTATAAGTTATTGCGAATTGTTTTTAGAGAGTTGATGGGCATATCTATTAGACCGCAATTTGATAAGCTAAAGTTTTCAGCTTTATTGAAGCGTCTAGATCTTTTACTATCGGTTTCCGAGTCTATAGGTTATGAGATGGGAGGTCATTGGAGTCGTCAGGTTAAAACAGTTAAGCCGAGCCTTGCTGTCGATGATATTATCAAACGGTTTAAGAAGAGACCATTTCATAAGAAGAATCACGTTGTTTATTATTGCAGGTTGGTTCCTGAGAAGGGCATATATGAACTTCCTTTTATTTGGAGAAATTTCCTGAGATACGTTGATAGGAGCTATCGTCTTTTAGTTATAGGCGGATTTGGAAGCAGCTACGTAAGGAGAATTTTCCAAGTTTTAGTTAAGAGGTTAGGTGTTGAAGACTCTATTCACGTTCTCGGCTATATGGAAGGAAGGCGGCTTTTTACCACGGTAGCCGAAGCTAAGGCTCTCCTCTATCCATCCCACATAGACTCGTTTTCACTAGTGGTGTTAGAGTCTCTCTCCCTAGGCACACCAGTAGTTAGCTACGACATACCAGCCATAAGATTCAACTACTCAAACGTGGAAGGCGTAAAGATGGTGCCAGAATTCGACTTAGAAGCTATGGCTCAGAAGCTAAGCGAGCTCGTCGAAAAACCACCCAGGTTTAAAAGGATAGAAACACCTACATGGGATCAAGTAGCACAAGCAGAAATAGAAACAATACTTAGCAGGAACTAACTTACATGCGTATTCATAGATGTCTTCTATGGATTTGAAGCCTTATTGCATGACAGGGGACATGCATTGTTTAAATCCTAGTGAGAATTTAAACACTAGGATTCGGATATGTGCTCAAGATGCTCCAGTTTAAGTAGGTTCTTGCTCCATAACATCGCTATTCTACGTGTTCTTTCAAGCACTATTTTTCTAAAATTCAACTAAAAACCCGGCAGAGTTGATGTAGCATATATTTAACATGGCTTCTGCTCAGAAGATTATTTCTTAAGTTTCACTCAAATATTTTCAGTCGATTTGAATTATAACACTTGCGTTCAAGTGACTTAGTTCATTCCTCTCTCACCGCTACTCCATACACTTGGCAAGCTTCATCAAAGTTTATGGTTCCCCCTATTCCAGAATTCTCCTTTAAAAGGTTAAGAAATATAAACTTCGTCTTCATAAGATGAAAATGGTTAAAACCTTTTAAAGAGAAATAAACCCATTACGATCTAGAAAGGGTTTTCATGAAACGATTAACGGGGTGAGTTAATGCTTGAGATGGTGAGAAACACCAAAGGTGCAAGTCACAAAACAATTGTGGTTCCAAAAATTCAACTACTGGGTGATGGATAAGAGACGAGTTCTTATGCACACCTATGTTCACAGGTGAAAGGTATGAAGGTAGTTGTGGCTCATCATTTGTGGTCCCGCGTTGGCGGTGGAGAACTAGTCAACGCCTATGTAGTCAAAACGCTCCTGCAAGCGGGATATGAGGTAGTTGTGGCGTCCACTTTCGGCTTTAGTAAGGAGAAGTATAGAGAATGGTTTGGCATAGACCTTAGCGATATCAAAATATATGCACTACTACCTAAGATGTTGCCGCTATTTGGTATTTATCAGAGGCTTGGGTTCTACATACCCCTGAAGGAGGCTATCAAAAGAGAGAAACCAGATATAGTCTTCGTGGATAGCGAGCTTTACAAGCCAATCCTCAAGCTTAAAAAGGAAAGAGAATTTAGGCTGCTGGAGTACATCCACTTCCCGTTCCATGTACTTAAGACGGGGATTATACCAAAAAATATTCCTGATAAGGCTTGGAGAGAGTATTGGGAAGCACCGGAGAGGTACTATGAAGAAGCTAAAATATACCATCGGAAGTACGACAAGGGGGTCTGGAAGCTCTACTTCAAGGTCTGGCTGAGTCTCTATGGTAGGGTCGCTAGGGATAACCCATTCGAAACAGTGGATGTAGTAATGGCTAACTCGAAGTACATTGCTAGGTTGATAAAGATGCTTTGGAAAGGGGATGCCTTAGTTCTCAATCCACCTGTTAAGGTTAAGGACTTCGAACCTTACGGTAATAGACCCTTCGAGGAGAGGGATGACGCTGTAGTTATGGTCGGCAGGATATCGCCGGAGAAGAGAGTCGATGTAGTTATTGATGCCATAGTTCTCACCGACACAAAGCCAACGCTAAAAGTGATTGGCGGACTTATCCCTACAACCATGCCATATAAGGAATCATTAGAGAAGAGAGCTAAGGAGAAGGGTGTTAAGGTGGAATTCTATCCCAACGTGTCCAGGGAGGATTTGGTGAAGATGGTGGTCTCATCTAAGGTATTTGTACATGCCACGGTTGGGGAGCACTTCGGGATAGCGGTTGTCGAGGGGATGGCTGCTGGTTGTCCGGTAATCGTTCATAAGAGCGGAGGACCTTATGAGGACATAACCGATTATGGGAAACATGGTCTAGCGTTTGAAGACAGAGAGGAGTTAGCAGAGATCATCGACAGGCTCATTACACAGAGAAAAACCTGGGAACATTACCATAAACTATCCCTCCAAAGAGCACCCATGTTCAGCGAGGAGGAGTTCTCCAGAAAACTTCTAGACATTATAGAGCGTACATAAGATTTTGTTAAAGGATGCGGACTTTTCTCCAAAAACTTTAATCCCTTCAAGCGAGGAGGAGTTCTCTCATGACGTGAATCCCCCCTTGCGCCTGTTCTTTAATCGTATTCATAAGAGAAGACCGTTCTAGAGTGGTACAACTCTAGAAGGTCTGCGTCGAGGGTGTTCAGACTTGTAGGGGGGTTAAGCTTAACTCTAGATTCGACCGTTAAACTGTCAGACCGTATGAAAGCGGTGAAGAGGGTCTCCGACTTCCTACGGAGGGAAAAAGGGTTAGCCTATGTTTCCCTGGGGAACTTCTCCTCAGCCGTCTTAGGGGCTCTCTTCTGGATAATACTGGCCTGGGTTTTGAACATAGACGAGTACGGCGAGACGAACTACTACATAGCCTCCGCCTCCATACCCGCGGCCATAAGCCTCCTCGGCCTAGACACGACCGTCATAGCCTACCTGGCCAAAGGTGAGGAGCCCCTCCTCCACGAGGCCGACTCCGTGGTCCTCATCTCGACCTTGTTTTTAGGAACACTCCTCTCACTCTTCCATTGGGGCTCCAGCCTAGTCATGATGGCCATGGTCTTCTACACCATGTCCCT
>CAYLIY010000052.1:0-3682 GCA_964384015.1 uncultured Nitrososphaeria archaeon
CCCTCATCATCTTATGTATGTTACTTATTGCCCTTTTCGGACTTGGACCAGTATGATCTATGACTAAGACTACTTTTTCAGGATTGAAAACTCCTCTATTCAACTTCTTTAATTTCTCAATGGCTAAGGGAGCGGTTCCATCGTGAGCCATTACATAATCCACGTTTATGAACACTATCTCCCCTGGTTCTGCTTTCCTACCTATCTTCCTTGATAATATCTTCTCAGTCATCGTTAGGCCCATAATGATCACCAATTCTCAACAACGCTCTCTCTAATATTCTAATCGATCTGAGATAATCCTCAACTAAAATTCTCTCGACGTCCATATGGCTAAGTCTTGGATTTCCCGGTCCATATGCAACCGTTGGTATCTTTAGAATATTTCCGATAAGATTCATATCACAAGTTCCGACTTTTCTAATAAGCTTGGGGTTTAAGCCCTCTTCTCTTATACAACGAAGAAGAAGATCGACAAGCCAATTATCTTGGTCTACCTCATAAGGATCAACATTTTGCATGAGCTTATAAGAGCATTTGCTCTCATTCAAAATCTCGCTGATTCCTGTGAAAACCTCCCTAAATGATAGAAATGGCGGATATCTTACGCAAACATGGATTTTACATTCATTCTCTGGTCCCATATCTCCTTTAACACTAACAGGCGCTATCGGAATTTCCCCAAAAAGTTCAAAGATTCCTTTTTTCAATGCCAGATAGGTCTTAAATGCCCTTTCTAAGGGGTTTTCGAACTTTATGGATGAGCTGATATGTCTTCTCCTCCCTGTACAACAAATTTCCAGATCAAGCTTCCCGTAATACGCCACTGTTAACCCGTAGGTTCTACTTGGCTCACCTACGATAGCGGCAAAGGCCTTGTTTCTTAAGGTCTTCATGAGTTCTAGAGTACTTAAACTTTCCTCCTCCTCATCAATGGATATTGCCAGGAAAACCCTGGTCTTTAGCTTATTTGCTGATCTTCTCAGCGCTTGAATAAGTGTAGCAAGAGGCCCCTTTGCGTCAACAACCCCCCTTCCGGATATAACCCTACCGTCAAATAAAACAGGAATTTCACCTCTAACCGTATCTAAGTGGCCGCAGAGAATCAAGCCTTTTTCTCCACAGCCAACGTCTGTTATTATCGCTCCTCTACTTAAGACCTTAGGATTAAATCCATACTCCTTTAACTTATCCAATAGGAAACCTTTGGCCTCATCCACATCGCCCGTGGGACTATACCTGTTGATCAGATCTAAGAGAAAATCAACCTCCTCCATTCTCCAACCCCCATAGAACTTGGTCAATTACCTCCAAAACTGTCTTTATTTGATCTTTTGTGATAACAAGAGGCGGTAAAAGTCTTATTATGGTCTTTCCACTAGGGAGCAACAAGACCCCTCTATCTATAGATTTCAAGATAACCTTAGGGGCTAAACTAAACCTAAATTGAATCGCTAACATCAATCCTAATCCCCTAACTTCTCTAACCAGCCTTAAGTGTTCTTTCGCTATCTTTTCAAGTTCTCCCTTAAAGAAACTACCGAGAATCTCGGCTCTTTTGTACAATCTCTCTTTTATTAGGATATCTATGGCTGCTAAGGCGGATGCACAGCATAAAGGATTTCCACCATAGGTTGAGCCGTGCATTCCCGGTTTAAAGGAGTTGGCTATCTCCTCTTTTGCGACAGTTATTCCCATAGGCAACCCGCCAGCGATCCCTTTAGCTAAACACAATATGTCAGGATAAACCTTCCAATGCTCGCACGCGAATATCTTCCCTGTTCTACCGAAACCTGTTTGGACCTCGTCAAATATCAAAACAGCTCCGTAATCATCACATAAATCTCTAACAGCTTTTAAATATCCATCTGGAGGTAAAAATACTCCTGCTTCTCCCTGGATTGGTTCTAACACTACAGCCATGGTTTCCCTGTTTATCCTTTCCTTTAACGCCTCCTCGTCTCCAAAAGGCACGTGATCTACGTATGAGCCCAATAAGGATTGAAATGGCCCCCTATATTCGGCCTTCCATGTTAAGCTCAAAGCGCCAACTGTTCTCCCATGAAAGCCCCTTTTCGCTGCTATTATCCTTGTTCTTCCAGTATATGCCTTAGCGAGTTTTATGGAACATTCTATAGATTCCGCACCGCTATTTGAGAAAAACACCTTATTCAACCCACTTGGGGATATCTCAGCTATTTTCTTCGCTAGCTTTGCCCTTAAATCGTTGTAAAAAGTGCCTGGGCAACTTATCAGTCTTTCGGCCTGATCTCTTATGGCTTTTACGATCTCAGGGTGACAATGGCCTAAGATCGCTACTCCATGGCCAGCTACGCAATCTATGTATTTCCTCCCATTTATGTCCCACACCTCCGCTCCTTTGCCCTTAACTATGACTACTGGCCTCTTATAATAGGAATTTATAGTGTATTTGTCCTCTAAATCCATTATTTCCTTTTCATTCACTTGTTATCACCGTACATTCCAAATGACGAATTGCTCGCTCAAGCGGCTTATCTCTTAAGGCCGAGGCTATCACTATTTCCCTAACTCCTAAGGAAAGCGCCTCTTTACAAGCAAAAAGTTTCTTTTTCATTCCACCGCTCGTAACCTCTATGTACTTATCTATTTCTTCGGCTTTTATTCGTTTCACGAGCTTTCCATTGACCATCACCCCCATGATGTCTGTTAGAATCACTAATTTTCTGTATCCCAGTTCCCCAGCTATTCTGGCAGCAACTCTATCGCCATCAAGGTTTAAAATTATGCCATTCTCGCTGATTCCTATCGGCGCGACGACTGGGATATAGCCCTGGGAAATCAGAAGTTTAAGGAGGTTTACATTAATCTTAATCGGCCTTCCACTTAAATCATCATGAATTACGATTTTTCTTCCTCTTTCATCAATTATCTTAATTATATTCTTCCTTTTAGCCAAAATTAACCATCCATCTACTCCTGATAAACCAATCGCCTTCAAACCATGCTTTAATAAAGCTGAGACTACTTCTTTATTTATTTTTCCAGCAAAAACCATTTTTATGAGGTCAAGGGTTTGCTCATCAGTTATCCTAGTTTTAAAGCCGCTTACGCTTGTATATACCCTTTGTTTCATCCCAAATCTTGAGGAGAGGCTATCAATCAATCTTCCCCCTCCATGGACGATGATCGATCCCTTATCAAGATTTCTTCCGATATCGTCGATAAGGTCTTCATGAAGACCTTCTACAACACTTCCTCCAATCTTTAAAACAATCATTTCAGATTGGATGAAATCCGATGAAATCTAAGCCTGTTTTCTCATCTATACCTAGCATTATGTTTAAGCTTTGAACAGCATTTCCAGCCGCCCCTTTAATGAGGTTATCCAAGGCGGCTAAGGCAACAATTCTCCCATAATCCTCATCCACTTCAAAGCCGACATAGCATCTGTTCGTTCCTATGGCTATTTTGGGATCTGGAAGCTTATATAACGACTTGTGGTTCTTAAGGATCTTAACAAAGGGCTCATTTCTGTAAAAATCCCTATAAGCTCTCCAAACATCCTTCGTGCTTACGTTGGTGAAAACATGAGAGATTGTAAGAAGACCCCTAACAACGTCTACTGCGAAAGCGCTTAAGGCCACTTTAAACTCCTTGCCGGATATGCCCCTTAACTCCTGTTCTATTTCAGCCGTGTGTC
>CAYLIY010000052.1:3692-6643 GCA_964384015.1 uncultured Nitrososphaeria archaeon
CCGGTTGGTTTATAAGGCCTTATGATGTTGGCTCTCTCAGGATGGTGGGATGCCATTCTTGGAGATGAACCTCCAGCGCTGCTGCCCTCCATAGCATCCACGACTATAACCTGCTGCTCCATGATCGCTAAAAGAGGAGCTAACGAAAGAATGGCCGAAGTAGCCGTGCATCCTGGACATGCTACTAAAAAAGCATTCTTAATCTCATTTCTATGAATTTCAGGAAGTCCATAAACACTCTTTTCCAGGAGATCAGGATAAGGATGCCTAAATCCATAGTATTTTTCGTACAAAAATGGGTCCTTTAACCTATAATCAGCGCTTAGGTCTATAACTTTCACTCCGGTCTCAACTATCTCCTTAGTGAACTTTACCATCGCCCCATGCGGCGCAGCTGAAAAAACTATATCGCATTTATCCGTTATCTTAGAAACTACTGGAGGGATGAACTTAAGGTCGGTAAAACCTCTTAGGTTGGGATGAATCCTATATATGTACTCTCCAGCGTTGGACCTGGAGGTCACGCATGAGACCTCAACCTCCGGATGCTGTAATAAAATCCTAAGTAGTTCTCCACCTACGTAACCCGCTCCACCTATAACTCCAACCTTTTTCATCATCTCATCTTTTAACAAGGTTTGCTAGGTAATCTATGATTAATCTAGGAATATTCACTCCAGTAGCTGGTACTGTGTTTCTGAATTCTATCACATGGTTAATCTCATGAACCAACAAACCATCTGGTCCCTCCATTAGGTCTATTCCAACTATTTCCCCGTTAACAGCCTCAGCTGCTTTAATGCTCAATTCCTCGAGCTCAGGATAGATAGAACACGGCTCAGCTTTCCCCCCTCTGCTGGTATTAGTTCTCCATTCATTCCTTGGAGCTACCCTATAGATCGCGGCTACTACTTGATCTCCTATAACAAATGACCTTATGTCCCTAGGAGGTCTTCTCACCATCTCTTGGACATAGTATATTTGATGTATTGGGTGCAACATTGCTCTTACCTCCAGAATCGCTTTAGCACTAAGCGGATCCTTTAAAGGAGCAACAAGCCTCCCCCAGCTTCCATGAATTGGCTTTAAAACAGCAGGATAGCCTAAATCCTCGGCTGCCTCAAGAGCTCCCTTCTCAGAGAATGCTATGACCGTCCTTGGGGTTGGTATTCCTGCTTTAACTAACCTTAGCGTTGTTAACAGCTTATTTCCGCAGACAAAAGAAGCTTCAAAAGAATTTATAACCTTTTTACCAAAAAACTCTATCAAAGCTGTGCAGTAAAGGCCCTTAAAGAAGGAAATGACCCTTTGCAGATAAACGTCATGGCATATCGGTGGGTTTTCGCCACGGACTTTAAGCCTTAAGTCGTATATATTTATAGGCTCTACCTTGGCTCCAAGCTTCTCGGCCTCTTTAAGTATGGCTTTTTCTTCCCATCGAATTCTCTCATAGATCATGGATATCCTAGCGCTCACTCCCCCCAATCCTCTTCCTCCGAGGCTGCTATTCTCACCTCCACCTTTCTCCCTTCTATTTTACATACCTCAAGTTCTATCCCGCAATCAGGACATTCAAGTATCTCCCCAATCAGCACATCATCCGGCACATCTATCTTGGCAAGACATTCAGGGCACTCAATCGGGTCGTATTTCAAGGGGCATCACCTCTGATATTAACCCCAAGGTCCTCCAGCAACTCCAATAGTTCTTCATCCGTTAATGCGCTCTTTCTGTTATAAGATGCTTCCTTAACTTTTTCTGTTATTTTTGCTATGAGCTCATCATTTACATCCTCTATACCTAATTCCTTCAGCTTTAATTTGACAGCAGCTCTTCCAGTTACTCCTCCCAAAAGTATTCTCCTTCTCCCTCCAACTAGCTCGGGGGGATAGGACTCGTAAACTATAGGATTTTTGATAACTCCATCTTGATGTATGCCTGAGTAGTGAGTAAAGGCGTTTTGGCCAACAACAGGTTTTGTTGGCCAGATCTTAAACTTAGCTATCCTAGACACCAATTGACAGAGCTCCGTTAACAATTGAACTTTAAACTTTTTAACTCCGTAAAAGTTATGAAGAGCCAGAATCAGCTCTTCGGTCGCCGCTATTCCCGTCCTTTCACCTAAACCTAAAACAGCTGTGCTTATCCCGACAGCTCCAGCCTCAAATGCAGCAAGGCTGTTTGCTAAGGCTAGTCCATGGTCGTTATGACAATGGACCTCAATATCACAGCCCACGTCGCTTATCAACCTTCTAACCAGATAATTCATTGCTGTAGGAGTTATGCATCCAACAGTATCAGCGATCCTGCATATATCGGCTCCAGCCTCCTTAACCGATCTAAATACTTTAAGGAGCCAATCATATTCTGTTCTACTCGCGTCCTCGGCGCTGTAAACTATCTTTAGTCCATGGCTCTTTATGTACTCGACGATGGATATCGCCTTATCTAAGTACTCCTTCCTGTCCATTCTCAGTTTATATTTTAAATGGATATCGCTTGGAGGAAATGACAGGAGAATTCCTCCGCAATCGCAGTTTATCACCTCATCTACATCTCTCCTTACAGCTCTGGCAAATCCAAAAACCCTCTTATCATCAAATTCCTTAGCGATTTGTTTAACCGCCCTTTTTTCAAACTCAGATGATGCTGGGAATCCTGCCTCAACCCTGTCAACGCCTACCTCAAAGAGCATCTCCGCTATCCTTAGTTTATCTTCCAGCGTGAAAACGACTCCTGGAGTTTGCTCTCCTTCCCTTAGAGTGGTATCATGAATATCGATATGGTCGTTGTCCACCTTTACCTTCAGGCAATACGGCGATACATGTATCTCGAACATATTTATTTCTACTCTGAATAAACCTTTATAAACTTTTTTGAAATTTTTCTGTAAAATATTCGAAAATGAAACCTAAAGAGGTAAATATTCATATCTTGGACGCTTAATAAAG
>CAYLIY010000053.1:0-6628 GCA_964384015.1 uncultured Nitrososphaeria archaeon
ATATAGAAGACTCTGAGAGATATGGAATCTATTACGTCGATGAAAATGGAGAGAAAAAGGGCTGCATAATTGTACATTCCAGTATGGGATCGATAGAGAGGTGGATTTATGCTCTGCTCGAACAAGCGGCTAAGGACATGAAGAAGGGCAAAAGTCCTAAGCTTCCAGTATGGCTCAGCCCGATTCAGGTTAGGATAATTCCAGTATCCGATGAGTACATCGAGAAATCCTTGGAGGTAGCGGATAAGATGGAGGAGAAGGGCATTAGGGTCGACGTGGATGACAGACCCGAGACCGTTTCGTCCAGGATAAGAGATGCTGAAAGAGAATGGATACCATATATAATAGTCTTAGGGAAAAAGGAGGCCGAAAAGGGGATTTTAACTGTTAGGATCAGGGGAGAGGGGATAAAAGAGCTCGATTTAAAGCAACTGGTTGAATTTATCAACGAACAGATAGCGAATAAGCCTAAAACCTATATGGCCTTGCCGAGGCTTCTATCCAAAAGACCCCAATTTACAGGCAGATAGCGATCAAATAGCGAATCACCTATTTGCGGCGCAGATGTAGGATTGCCTCCTCGAGGGCATTATAAGCATCGATTGCCTGTTTCCTATCGACTATAAAGACAGTGTCCGTGTGGCATGATATTATTTGGGTTATGTTTATCCCTCTTCTAGCTAAAATCGATGTTATATAAGCTATTATTCCAGGAACATGAATGATTTCTTCTGGGCTTATCAATATAAGCGCTGACTGGTTAGTTATACACATTACCAAATCCCTTTTTTCGAATAGACCAATCAGGCTTGAAAGATTTCTCTGATCAATAACTAAGCTGAAGGTCTCCGTCCCCTGAGTTAACTGGAAAAACCTAGATCCGCTTAGCTCTATAACTTTCGATATTTTGTTGAGCAATGGCTGTTGCTTAATAGTGATGACGGCCACGTCGTTCTTAAGCTCCAGCGTGCTTTTAGCTAAAATATCCATTATCCTGTTCTCCAGCTGTATTTCCCTCCTCCTTAATTCATCAGAAAATCTGACCAAGGCCATTTTAATGGAATCAACGCTTATGTTCACATCTCCTGTCAATTTGGCCACTTCCCTTAGTATCTTCCTAGAAAGCGCGCTGTAATTAACGATATCCATCAGTATTCCATCCAATAATGACGGATGCGCTTTAATAACTCTTCTTGTTGCCTCAGCGATCGTTATTCTCCTCATTTTTCCTCATTTAGATGTCACATTTAGAACAATTTAAATTTAATTCAGAACTTAAGGCATTACATTATGTCAATAAAGATAGCATTCTCGTTTATGGTTTTTCTAATTTTTTAGCTCTTTTACTGAAAATTATCTCGCCGAACTACATTTCCATGCCTAAGGATAGGAAAAAATAGCCGAGTCAGCTCTTCATGATGCGTGGGAGGTTAGGATGATGGGATACACGTTGTTCTTCATCCTTCTATGTGAGGTGAGGGTGTATGTCGATGGAGAGACATTAACACCCCTTTGTGGATCGACAAGGCCAATCGGCCATAAATGGCCAACTAATTGTTGCTTTTGTGAGTCTTAGCTCATAGCGTATGGTTGGCGGCCTCCTTTAGCGGATTATTAGAGCGTATTAAGGTCTTTATCCATTTATTAAGTGATGGATTTAGGCGGCTATCCTCGCTTTATAACTCCAGGCTTTAAGCCGTTTGATCCAGTTAAATTGGCCAAATGGACGGAGAAAATAGTAACTCGGTATAGAAAGGGGAGATGCGAGAGAAAATATACGGCCTTTTACGCAACAGGAGTTTATGGAGGAATAGCCACAGGCTACACAGTTGGTTGTTGCTTAAGATGCTATTTCTGCTGGGTTGACTGGTCGAGGGATTTCCCTGAAAAATACGGAAGGTTTTACTCCCCTGAGGAGGTATTCAGGAGGCTTAAAGATGCTGCTCATAGATACGGGGTTAATAAGCTTAGGATATCGGGAGCTGAGCCGACCATTGGAAAAGACCACTTATTAAGCCTACTTGAGTTGATTGAGGGCTCAGAATTCCCACTTTTTATATTAGAAACTAATGGTATATTGTTTGGGGTAGATAAGGATTATGTTAGGAGGATTTCCAAGTTTACTAAAGTCTATGTTAGAATCTCCCTAAAAGCTGGTACTCCTGAGGCCTTCACTAAGAAAACAGGCGCTATTCCAGAGAGCTTTGAAATACCGTTTAAAGCGATAGAAAATCTCCTAGATTATAACGTCAGATTTCACGTTGCAGCGATGAGCGCCGATCCAAGGATAATGTCCGCGGAGGAGAGGATAAGTCTATTTAAAAGGCTGGCCGAGATAGACAAGAATCTCCTCCTCACGTTGGAGGAGGAAGTTGTGGACCCCTATAATACAACTTTAGCTAGATTGGAATACGCAGGAATTAGGCTAAAATGGCCGTTAAAGGAAATATACGTTCCAATTAAGGACATACTAAGCAGAGAAAAGAGCGATTAGCAATTAATCCTTATTACTTCTATCCCCCTAAGATCGGCCATTCCTAATCCTTTTTCCTGAGCTAATGTTAGGTACCTGACGTCATTAGGTTCCATCCCCATCAGCTTGGCAGCGATCGAGTCCGCGGCTACAGGGTCTGCTGAAACGATAATTGAGTTCGTACTTCTCACCTCATCGTCCATTAGGGTCTTCCTACAATCTATGACGGCTAAACTAGGCTTTAGATAAAGATTCACATCAACCACACATTCATCTAGTCCTATTTCATGACATTTGATGACCTTTGTGACAGCTCCTAACATATTCTTAAGCGATGCGCTTAAGAAGTAACTGGTTTTCTTCAACACGGAAACTGAGATTATGTAGGAGTTCATTAATGTCCTTGGAATTTTCAGCTTCTTCAATCTGTATGCCTCGGCTCTTTCCTCTTCTATCCTTACGTCTCTGTTTAAGTCTATCAATTGGGTTCCATGAACTCTGGCCACCCTTAAATATCCGAGCTTCTTAAAGGCTTGGGCAGTTTCCACCTCGGAAGATCCCTCGGCTATTATTATCCCCCTTCCAAATCCCCTGAGGAGGCGTATTATGGCGTCTACTGTTTCAGCGGGCACAGTATGGGGATAAGGCAAACAACTTGATAAATTGGGCTTGATAACTATTTTTTTATCGGGTTTTTGAACCCCTAGCCTTATAAAGCCTTCCTTAAGGCTCTTTTCAATATCAGACCCGCTTACTAATACTACTATCGATTTCCCTCCCATAAGCGATCTCCATTCAGATCAAATATAGGGCTTCTCCATCTCATACTCCTCCTCAATAACCTTAGTCTTCTCTCCGAGAATTGCTCTCCTAATAGACTCCTCCGCCCCAGGTTTAAACAAAGGTCTGTTATTATTTCCGCATTGGTAGGAGTAGGTACATCTTGGACATCCATCAACTCGCCTGCAATCGCACTCCTCCATTATAGACAAAGACCTCTTAAACGCATCATCAAGACATCTATATAAAAGCAGGGAAGCTCCTGATCCCCCAGGACAAGCATCGTAGACGAAGATAACGCCTGATGCGCCCATGGATATTCCTCCCATCTCGCTTGCTCCTCCACCCGTGTAGATATTCCCACATTCGATTAAAACATGCTCTAAAGCATGAAAGGATCCGGCTAGAGCCTCAACCTTCTCTGCTTTGTATTTATTAACGGATTTTCTGGGAATAGGGGCTTTAAAGACAAATCCTAGAGTTTCAAAGCTGTATGAAACTGGCTCGCTTAAAAAACTCCTCCCCTCCAGCTGACCCGTGTAAATGTTCTTCAATAAATATCCCTCAACTACCTCTTTTATCCTGAGCCTGCAGTATAAAGCCTGAACTCCATAAACCGTCCTTTGTCCTAAGACCTCCACTATTTCAGGCTCGGCGTATCTTAGGGCATCTGTCTTATACGGGTAATCTACTGGTAGTTTCTCAACCTCAGATATTCCGGTCCCCGATTTATAGATCTTCAAGAGCTTGGACTGATACTTAGCTCCTCCATGAAGATAGACAGCATTTGGAAATAGCTCTCTGATGGCCATTGGTAATTCCCTCTCCCCTATCCTTCTGCCCTTATGGTATATCCTAATCGTCTCTCCTATCCCCCTAATGTTATAAGCTCTCAAGACCCTCCTAGCCCTGCTTCGATACGGCAAATATCTCCCATTCTTCTCAAGCAAAATCCCCTCCCCAACAAGCTCTTTAATCACCTCCTTGAACTCCTTGAATTCTCCAGCCTCTAACGGCTTATCGAGTGAGGCTGCTATTAACTGATATCTGGCAACTATTGGGTTTTTTGGCTCAACATAGAGAGGCTCAAGGTACGTGAAGTACTTTTCAGGATTTCTCCTATAATAAGAGCTTATGGGATCATTGCTCCTAAGCGCCAAGATCCCAACACATTCCTGTCCCCTTCTGCCCGCTCTTCCTGATCTTTGAAGAAACCTGGCTAAGCCGATCGGAAGGGTTATTACAGCGTCTAAATCCCCTATGTCTATTCCAAGCTCCAGGGTAGAAGTCGCCGATATGGATTTCAACTTCCTGGTCCTGAATTCGATTTCCGCCTTCCTTCTAATCTCCTTTCTCAGCCCAGCTCTATGGACATAACACATAACCCCCATCCTATCCAAGATCTGTTTTATGACCTCAGCTTCTGAGTGGCTATTTGAGAAAATCAGGGTTTTAAATCCATTTTTGACAAGTCTCGACACGATCTCCGCTATCATCGAGTGATGGCTCCTTAAAGACGGATATATCATTATGAAGTGCATTTTTCCTCTCTTTCCATTTCTGCATTCTATTACCTCAACAGGCCTATCGAAAAGAGCCTCTGCAAAATCCTTTGGATTTGCTATGGTTGCTGAGCTGCCGATTATTTGAAACCTCCCGCTTAACCGCTCAAGCCTTTTCAGGATGAAGTATACATTGGATCCAAATGCTCCCGTATACTCATGGAGTTCATCGATGACGACGTACCTTACCCCTGTTAAATGGGGATACAGTTCGGTCCTATGACTAAGATGATAATGCAATATATCAAAGTTGGTGATCAATACATCGGGCGGGTTGAGGTAGATCCTCCTTCTCTCCCTTGGCCCAGTATCTCCATCAAAAACCTCAACGGAAATTCCGACGTAGCTTCCCATTTCCTTCAACTTTAAGAGCTGATCCCGGCTCAGGGTCTTGGTGGGGTATATGAAAAGGGCCTTAATGGCCTTCTTAGATGGATACCTTAAGGGATAGAATTTCTCCCCCTTCTCAATCGCTATTTTATGGAATATTGGTATCGTAAATGCCTCTGTTTTCCCATTACCTGTAGGAGCAACTATTACAACATCCTTTCCATCAAGGATTTTCTTAACAGCTATCTCTTGAAACTTGTATAACCTCCTTATCCCTCTTCTTTTTAAAGCCTCTTTAAGCCCGGGATGAACCTTCAACTCATCAACAAGTCCTCCAAACTCCCCAGCCCTTTCATCGAAGAACTTATACATGGCCACGTAGTCCTTCCTGCTCAATAATATCTCCCTTATCGGTCTAGGAATATCGTTAAGCGATAGTCCATTCGATTTCACAATCTCCCTTATCTCATCTAAGCTCCTGATGAAACCGTTCACCACTAAAAACTCCTCTAGCTCATCAATCTTCCTTACCGCTCCCTTGGTATAATCATCTAAGAACCTGTAGTAGGCTATAGTCCTGTCATTTACCTCAACTTCAACTATATGAGCTAGTTTGCATTTTTCACATAGGATGAAATATTTATTTGAGCCCTCGATCCGAGTTATTCTCAAGATGGAGTCGCAATTCGGGCAGTTAAAAGGCATGGGCCAAAATAAAAATCTAAGCCGGTTAGCTTTAAATTTATAGAAATTAAGCCAAATCTTTTAAAATAATGGCCAAAGAAGCCTTGTTGGTGATATTAAGGGTATCAGAAGCAAAAAGGTGGTATTAGTGGCTCATTGTGTTCTCGACCAGGACTCAAAGGTACATGGGCCGCTAAGGAAAAGGGAATAATCAAAAGCCTGATAAATGTCCTTTATGAGGAGAAATACGGAATAATTCAACTTCCCTGCTCAGAACTCAAGTTAATATAATTATTTGAGTGTGGAACAATCTTCTAAGATGGCTGCAGATCTGGATCTAACATGAGTATGTTTAGACCAGTTATATATTATCTTGGAGTTTTTCTTTAAATAGAATTCAGTTACACCTAATCTAAGACTACATAAACGGACTCATCCGATCTGTTAAAACCTCGTCTATGTCAATTTAAGCCTGTTAACCAGAAACGCGAAGAAAACTTATATATACAACGTTTTTTAGTAGAGCAATTAGGTGTTAATATGCGAATAGCCATCCCATCTAATGATGATAAAGGTTTAGAGGGATACGTTGGGGAGCACTTTGGTAGATCTCCCTATTACGTTTTCATAGATGTAGAAAATGATAAAATAGTTAACGTAGAGGTTGAAAAAACTTACCTAATGGAGCATATACCTGGGCAAGTACCTCAATATTTGAAGGAAAAGGGAGCAAATGTTGTCATAGCTATGGGAATGGGGCCTAGAGCAAGGGAATGGTTTAAGCAGTTAGGAATAAAAG
>CAYLIY010000054.1:0-2675 GCA_964384015.1 uncultured Nitrososphaeria archaeon
GGAACAGGTCATGCAAAAATAGACGGGCGTCTTGTGTATTTATACTCCCAAGATTTCACTGTTATAGGCGGCTCACTCGGGGAGATGCATGCGAAAAAAATAGTTAAGATTATGGATCTTGCTATCAAAAACGGTCATCCACTGATAGGGATAATAGACTCAGGCGGCGCAAGGATTCAAGAGGGCATATTAAGTCTTGGAGGATATGCTGAAATTCTTTATAGACATGTAACAGCCTCAGGAATAATTCCGCAAATAGCAGTTATTTTGGGTCCATGTGCTGGCGGTGCTGCTTATTCCTCTGCGTTAATGGACTTCGCTATAGGTGTAGAGGGGATAACAAAAATGTTCGTCACAGGACCTGAAGTTGTTAAGGCAGTAACAGGAGAAAAAGTGACGTTTGAAGAACTAGGAGGAGCCAGGGTTCACGCTGAGATAAGCGGCACCTTACATTTCTTATGTAGCGATGAAGAAGAAGCGATGGAGACCGTTAAAAAGTTATTAAGCTACCTTCCATCAAATAATACTGAGGATCCCCCTATAACTGAGCCAACGGATAGTCCTAACAGATTAATTCCGGAACTAGAGTCCATAGTACCGACGGATCCAATGAGCGGTTATGATGTGAAGGATTTGATAAATTTAATATTTGATAAAGGATCATTCTTTGAGGTTCAAAAGGATTGGGCGAAAAATATAGTGGTAGGATTTGCCAGACTAAATGGGTATCCCGTTGGAGTTATAGCTAATCAGCAGAGTTACCTTGCTGGAGCCATAGATATAAATGCTTCGATCAAAGCTGCGAGATTTGTGAGATTTTGTGATGCTTTCAACATTCCATTGATAACTTTCGTGGACGTTCCGGGCTTCATGCCAGGTGTTGATCAGGAACATGGGGGAATTATAAGAAGCGGAGCTAAGCTCTTATATGCTTTCTCGGAAGCCACCGTTCCAAGGATTACGGTAATCATTAGAAAGGCTTATGGAGGAGCGTACATCGTTATGAACAGTAAACATATAGGAGGAGATATAAGCTTTGCTTGGCCTACCGCAGAGATAGCTGTAATGGGTCCAGAAGGAGCTGTTAGGATAATCTATAAGGACGAGATAAGCAAGGCACAGGACCGCGAGAAAATTGAGAAAGAATTCGCCAAAATTTACCGCGAGAAATTTGCAAATCCATATATAGCGGCTCAACATGGCTTTATAGATGATGTCATTGAGCCTAAGGACACAAGAATAAGGCTGATATCAGCCTTAGAGACTTTATTAACCAAAAGGATTCAGCCGCCGCTGAAAAAACATGGTAACATTCCCTTGTAGGTGAGAGCTTGTTTAAAAAAATACTTGTGGCCAACAGAGGAGAGATAGCCTTAAGGGTTATAAGGGCAGCTAAAGAGCTTGGAATTAAGACAGCTACCGTGTATTCTGACATTGATTTAAATTCTCTTCATGTGAGATTAGCTGACGAGGCCTACCAAATAGGAGGCCCTCATGGATACTTAGATATGGATAGGATAATAGAGATAGCCCTTAAAGCGAAATGTGACGCGATTCATCCTGGATATGGATTTCTCGCGGAAAATCCAGAGTTTGCTGAAAGGTGTCTAAGAGAGGGCCTTATGTTCATCGGTCCACGGCCAAAATGCATGCTCATACTAGGTGATAAGGTCTATGCCAGAAACTTCGCGGCCAAAAACGGCATACCTGTATTGCCCGGTACCGGTAGGATTAAGGACTTACAAGAAGCTATAAAGGAAGCTGAGAGGATAGGATATCCGGTGGTCATTAAAGCAGCTACTGGGGGAGGGGGAATCGGGATGAAAATTGCCAGGAATGAGGAAGAATTGAGAAAAGCCTTTAAATTATCATCAAATGAGGTTTTAAACGCTTTTGGGACTCCAGACCTTTACTTAGAGAAATTGATTGAAAAATCAAAGCATATAGAGGTTCAGATATTATCAGATCATTTTCACAACGTGATCCATCTTTATGAGAGGGAATGCTCTGTTCAAAGGAAGTTTCAAAAAATAATTGAGGAAGCTCCATCTCCCATCCTGAATGAAGAGAAGAGGAGACAAATAGTGGAGTATGCTCTAACTTTGGCGGGCAAAATAGGCTATACAAACGCTGGTACTGTGGAGTTCTTGATGGATAAGGATGGGGACTTCTACTTTATAGAGTCGAACACCAGGGTTCAAGTTGAGCATACGGTAACTGAGATGATAACGGGAATAGATATCGTTAAGCAACAAATATTAATTGCCGCTGATGAGGAGTTGTCCTTTAAGCAGAGAGATATATGCGTGCATGGTCATGCTATAGAAGCGAGGGTTTATGCGGAGGATCCTGCCAACGGATTTCAACCAAGTGCTGGGACCATCAAGAGCTATATTCCGCCCGCTGGAAATGTAAGAGTTGAAAGTTCGATTTATCCTGGATACGAGGTTACCCCATATTATGAACCATTACTTTTGAAGATCATCGCCTGGGGACGAAATAGACAGGAAGCAATAATAAGGATGAAAAACGCCCTAAACGAATGTGAAATAACAGGAATAAGAACGAATCTTCCTCTTTTAAGGTGGATAATAAATCATCCCGTTTTCTTGAGGGGGGAGGCAAATATAAACTTTGTTGAGAGCGAGGTTAAAAAGATGAATCATGTGTTAGAT
>CAYLIY010000054.1:2685-6519 GCA_964384015.1 uncultured Nitrososphaeria archaeon
GAAAAGATCCATTTGGAGGATAATGGATCTCATCAGGATTCAAAATTTCATTTCGGGAGTTATAAGACGTAACGTTAGAAGAAATGGAAGAAGAATCTATCAAAGTTAACGTAAATGGAGAAGAATACAACTTAACCGTTAAAAGGGAGGAAAACTCCATAGAATTAAAAATAGACGATAAATACTATAAATTACAATTAAAAAGGAATGGAAAAACCTATTTTATTTACTTCAAGGGCAAAATCTTCCCGATTTATGTGAAACATCTTGATGATGATCGTTTTGAAATAGCGGTGCATGGGGTTAAGCATGAGGTTAAGGTTAAGAAAAAGAGGAAATCGGCGGTAAGCGCTAAGAGATTCTTGAAAAGAGGCGAGTATGTAATCAGAAGTCCAATACCTGGAAGAGTAGTGTCCATTCCTGTAGAAGAGAACTCAGTCGTCAAAGAAGGAGAAACCTTGATAATTATTGAAGCCATGAAGATGAGAAATGCCATTAAGTCACCGAGAAAGGGAATAATTAAAAAAATTTACGTAAAGATAAATCAATTGATCGAAAAGAACGCAGCTCTAGTTAAAATTCAACCTTCATTTTCTTAAAGGCGGTCTAAATTTTATTCCGTATATTATTTGTCCTTCCTTCCCGTATTCGTATAGCTTCCTTAAGGTAGCCTCAAGTTCCATGCCTATTTTGATTTCATTAAGGTCTACATCTGTTAACTGAGCTAAAACCTTAGTTCCATCGCTTAATTCTATAATTCCCACAGCATAAGGTGCATAATTCTTGTATTTGGTCGGAGGGACCCTAATTATCGTGTATGTTAGAAGTCTTCCCCTCCTAGGTAGCTCTATATCGGTTAAATCCCTAGATCCACAGACTCCGCATATTTTCCTCTTGGGATAATACCTCCTTCCACACTTATTACAAATAGATCCGATGAGTCTGTATCTTTGAACTCTATATCTCCAATCTTTGATCTCTGGCATTATTTTATCCTCCTTAAAACATGCACAACAGCTGTGGAATCAATTCCTCCTATATTTTGAGTTAATGCTATTTTCACATCCCTTTTTATTTGGTTTGCTCCAGCTTCTCCCCTTAATTGTAGGGCAGCTTCGACTACTTGGTAAATTCCTGTTGCTCCTATGGGGTGTCCTCTAGCCTTTAAACCTCCGAACGTATTTACCGGAATATCCCCATTTAGTCTAGTTTTTCCCAAAAATACCTCATCTGCGGCTTTTCCTCTATTAAAAACCTCTAACGCCTCAAGGCTAAGAACTCCAGTAATGGTAAACGCATCATGAATTTCAATTAAATCCACATCCCTTATCGATATTCCAGCCTCTCTTAGTGCTCTTTTAGCTGCCTTATTGGTTGCTTCGAACCAAAGCATGTCTCTCCTTTCATATACGCTCATGGTTTGAGTAGCAATGCTTGAACCAACTATTTCGATAATTCTCCTATCAACCTCCTGATTTATCGGCGCTATAACCAAAGCAGCGGCCCCATCACATATAGGACTCGTATCAAAGAGCCTAATTGGGTCTGCTATCATTGGCGATTTCAAAGCCTCTTCCAGGGTTATTCTCTTTTTAAACATGGCGTGCTTAGCTTTTGAGGCATTTTCATGCGCTTGAACGGCAAGAGACGTTATCTTCTCCTCGCTGACTCCATATCTTTTCATATATAGCCTATGCAACATCGCGTTTAAACCGACAAACGTAGCCCCACTATATTCCATACCGTACACATCTTCAGCAAATGTTAATCCATATGTTACCTCATCGGTCAATGTATCTGTCATTTTTTCAACTCCTCCGACTAAAACCAGCTTAAATCTTCCGGATTTAACAGCCATCACAGCCTCCGCTAAAGCAGCACCGCCTGATGCGCAACCAGCCTCTATGCTGACAGCATGAATTCCACGAAATCCAAGCTTATCAGCTAGATAAGCTCCAAGGTGTCCTTGCTCTCTCAGGAACATGCTCAACATGTTTCCAACGTATAAAGCATCTATCTTTCTTACTCCAGCATCATCAAGAGCTTTGCACGCAGCTTCAACAAATAAATCATCTAAGCTTTTGTCCCAGTGCTCTCCTACGTCAGTAAGCCCCACACCTATTATCCCCACTCGTCTCATTTGGCTTACCTCAATAGTTTTCGCCTAAATATGACATATTTTGCATAATCTCCCTCAATTCTTCTATTTATTAGATCTTTAACGGATATCGGGCATCTTTTATTTTCAATAGCATCTTGAGTCACTATGCTGAAAGCATCGCTTCCAGCACCTGATCCAAAAGATGCCATCAATATCCTTTGTCCAGGTTTGGCTATATCGAGAACACTGGCTAATCCGGCTAATGAGCTTCCAGCGTAAAAATTACCTGTATATGGACAAATCAAGCCTGGCTTGACTTTGCTAATGTTAAAACCCAGGATACTAGCAATGACTAATGGAAATTTCTCATTAGGTTGATGAAACACAGCATAGTCAAAATCCTCTATTTTAAGACCTGTCTCCTCCAAAAGTCCATTAATCGCGGATATTATGTGTTTAAAGTAAGCGGGTTTTCCAGTAAACCTATATAAATGACTTGGGTAGTTGGCTCCTTGTCTTCTCCAAAAATCGGGGGTATCAGTGACATATGAGTATGAAGCCTCGAAGAAGGCTATCGTCTCCCTGGATTTAGGGGCCAGTACAAACGCTGCACCACCAGCCGCGGCGGTATACTCCAGCTCATCACCAGGCCTACCTTGAGCGACATCAACGCCTACAACTAGCCCCATTTTAATCATACCTGATGATATTAAACCTATAGCAGCTTGCAAAGCCTCAGTTCCTGCCTTGCACGCAAATTCGTAATCTGCTGCTAAAGTTCTGGGGGTTATACCTAAGGCCTCAGCTATAACGGTTCCGGTAGGTTTAACGGCATAGGGTTTAGATTCCGTTCCTATGAAGACAGCGCCTATATCCCTAGGGTTTACTTTAAATTCCTCAATGGCTATTCTAGCAGCCTCATAGGCTATTGTTGTCGTGTCTTCATCTATATTTGGGAATCTCTTCATATTGACTCTTTTAATATTGGTAGACCAAACTCTGGCTATTTCTCTATTTAAAATAACGAATTTTGGCATGTAAACTCCATAACTATAAATTCCAACCTTTTTGTTCGACTTCAGTTAGCCTCCCCTCGCTAGCTTAATATGAGATTCCGCCAGTTCGTATTTTTGACCTAAGGTTCCTAACAAATTTAACTCCTGAGCTGTCGCAGCTGAAGCTACTATCTCAGCAAATTTTAACGCATTTTCACCAGGAAATCTCCCAGGACCTGCACATTTTAATATTTCTAAGGCCTCTTTAGCTGTTCCAAACTCAGTTCCTCCTCCAACTGTCCCGATTTCAAGTGAGGGAAACGTTACTCCGAAGTATAAGCTTCCATCCTCTAATACCTCAGCATAGGTAAACGCTGTTGAGCTCTCGACTACTTGAGCCAAATCCTGTCCAGTCGCTGCGAAAATAGCTGCCACTGTGTTAGCTATATTAGCATTAAACCCAGTTAAGGTTCCCGCATAGCCTGAAGCTACATAGTTCTTCAGAAAGTTTATCTTAACTATGGCCTCGGGAGTTGTCGATGAGTCATCTGATGAGTATATCTTCATTAAAATTCTCCTTGGAATTATCACTTCTGTTTCAACAGTTTTTCCCCTGCCGTATAATACGTTTATATGCATGGCTTTTTTGTCGGTACATAAGTTTCCAGATAATGCTACTAACCTTAAGTTCGAATATCTCCCAATTAAGGTTTTAATGGCTTCAGCTGAGTATTTTGT
>CAYLIY010000055.1:0-6496 GCA_964384015.1 uncultured Nitrososphaeria archaeon
GGTCGATCTTTCTCCTCAAAATTTTTACACTTTAGATGACATTGATCTGACCGGCAAAAGAGTCTTGGTTAGAGTTGATTACAATTCCCCAATAAACCCCTTTACAGGGGAATTGTTGAGCGATTTTAGAATAAAAGCGACTATAAATACCCTCCTTGATTTATCTGAAGCGGCTGTTGTCCTAATATCCCACCAGAGTAGGCCGGGTAAGGAGGATTTCATATCCCTCTATCCCCACTTTGAAAAGCTTAGAGAGTTCTTGTTAGGAAGGGAAGTTCGATTCATTCCCGATGTCATAGGGCCAACCGCCCTCAGAGAGATAGAGCGGCTTAAAAAAGGAGAAATATTACTGTTGGATAACGTGAGGTTTCTATCGGAGGAAATGCTTGATGAAAAACCTGAAAGGCTCTCAGAAACAAACTTCGTCCGAAGGTTATCAAAACACTTTGATTTCTTCGTGAACGATGCGTTTGCATGCGTTCATAGAGCCCATTCCTCCATGGTTGCCTTTCCATATAAACTTCCATCAGTAATAGGGCGGCTTATGGAAAGAGAGCTCTCAGTGGTAAATCAAATGCTCTACGGCCTATCTGGAACCAGGGTTCTGATTCTAGGAGGGGCTAAACCTAAGGACAGAGTGAATGTCATCGATTACATGTTATCCCACGGAAGGAACAACTACTTCCTGCTCCTAGGAGGAATCCTCGGAAAAATATTCCTAGCAGCTAAGGCCAGAAACCTGCCCAAGGGAATAAGGACGGAGGTTGAGAAATATCCAGAAGAGATCAATAAAGCCAAAACGATAGTAAAGAAATACGGGGACAGGATAATGGTACCCGATGATTTCGCCCTAAAGAAGGGAAACGAACGAGTGGAAATGGATCTTAAGGAGATTGAGGATCAAACTCCGCTGGATATAGGGTCAAAGACCGTGGAAAGATACTCAGACATGATAAAACAGGCAGATCTTGTCTTCATTAATGGTCCTCTCGGCTTAATAGAGGATCCAATATTCATGAAGGGAACCTCTCAGATATTAAGGGCCATAATAGGGAGCAAATGCGTGAAAATAGCTGGGGGAGGCCATATATCAGCTATAGTTGAGATAGAAGGCTTAATGAATAAGTTCGATCACGTTAGCACCGGAGGAGGCTCAATGCTCTATCTCCTCTCAGGCAAGAAACCCTTGTCCCTTGAGGTTCTCCAAAGGGACGTTCAGAGGAAGTTACACCCTAAATGCTTTAGGAGGTCAACTAGTTGAGAAGGGAAATTAAAAAAGCTCTAGAAGCAATAGCCCCTGAGCTCTTAAAAAGGCTTAAGGGATGTAGAATAATCGGCCTAGGAAGCGGAAGAACTGTGGCTTATTTGCTTAAGCATGTATCTGATTTTATTAAGAAGGAGGAAATGGAGGCAATATTCGTTCCATCATCGAGGCAAATAGCCCTAAGGGCGGAGGAGCTGAGGCTTGAGCTTAAATCACATGAGTTCATCGAGTCGATTGATTTTACCGTGGATGGAGCCGATGAAGTAGATTTGAAGGCTAACGCTATTAAAGGAGGTGGGGGGGCCTTGATTAACGAGAGGATTCTGGCCTCCATGTCGAAAAAATACGTGATAGTTGTTGATGAGGAGAAGCTCAGCTCGAGAGTGGGAGAAAAAGCTAGCGTTCCAGTAGAGCTCATTCCTAGGGCTTATAAAGCTTTAAGTAAAATTCTAAGAGAGAAAAACCTTGAATTCAAACTAAGAGTTGATGAAAGAGGGTATCCAAAGCTAAGTGAGAGCGGAAACCTGGTCTTCAATGTGAAAATGCCAATGAACGTAAATTTAAGGAATTTTTACACGGAGTTGAAGCTATTACCTGGGGTGGTAGATGTAGGCATATTCTTAAGTAGCGAGATAGATGAGGTTATAATTGGTAAGTTTGATGGAACCTTCAAAAGGTTGAGAGGCGGTAGGTCCTAGAAGCGCGGCCGTGGTCTAGCCTGGTTAGGACACCGGCCTTCCACGCCGGTAATCCCGGGTTCAAATCCCGGCGGCCGCACCACAATGTTCATCTCAATTCATTAATTTCTAAATACAAAGGAGGTTCTCTCTTAAGTCCTCCTTACCTTTAACCGTCATCCTAGGAGGTGCTAGCAATTTTGCCTATTTCCGATCTTCGGGCCGTGTTTCAATGTTCTGCGAGCAGGCATCCATAATTAAGGCCCACTTAAACCTTGTTCCGTTAAACTTATGAAAAATCATCGTTAGGGTCCCTATAATCCTCTGATTTATTATTAGTGCCACGGATGGTCCGACAATCCAACTAAAACTAAGTAAATTGCTAATCTATCCTTAATAGCTCCTCTATTTTGCTTATCACTTTGCATATCGCTAAATGGGATGGGAGAGGGTACTTGCTTATACTTATGATATCGTCCAAGAGATCGGCTATCTCCTTTGAAAAATGTCCCCTTTGAAAACCTCCTATGAATAGCCCAATTCTTTTCTTATTCCTCATGATCCTCCTCAGGAAGTCCTCTAAGTTAACTTTCCTGCCTATTCTCGAGAACCCTATTAGTAGGTCTATTCCCTCATTCTCAATTATTCCCTTCAAATCCTCCTTAAGGACTTCGAGCAAGCACTTCCCGCTCCTTGGAACCCCTCCCTCTAGAAGAAGCTGGACCATTAGTCCTTCAAACCTGTCGAAGTTTCTGGGAAGTCTAACTTCTGGGTTTACTTTAATTACCTTATTTCTTATAGTATGGACGTAAATCCTTAAAAGTCCAGCCTTGTTCAATGGGCTGTCAAGGGCTGTTAGGAGGGAAAGGTGAACTATATCCGGCCTCCCTCTTTTCCCGATATTATCCAGCTTTTTCATCGCGCTGTAATGCTTGGATATATTCAATAGGATTTCTCTGGGCCTCTTTCCTTTCCTCTTAGCATCGTTAAGGATGCACGGATGATCCCAAAGCTCTTTAGGAACTATTTCAAGAGAAGACTCAACTAAGAAAAGGTAGAAAATGGGGGCCATATTATTCAAGTTTAAGGGACTTAAACTCTTCAGCAAATGTCTCTGTCTTCTTCATCAAAATCTCAATGGCCTTTAGGACTATCTCTTCAGGTCTTAGTTGGCCATTTGACTCTAAGCTCAGAATGGATGAGCTCTCATCTATATCCACTTTGATGGCTCCCTTTGGACATGATTTGGCACAAGCCTCGCAAGTCGTGCAAGCATAGAGATCCTTTATCATGATCTTTCCGTTCCTCACTTCAAGAAGCTTCTTTGGGCAAGCGTCTATGCACTTTCCACACAGGTCACAGGTCATCTCATCTACCATGAAGACCGGTATTCCTCTAACCACAGCTACTGAGACTGGTTGCCATTTTGCATGCTCCTTTCCTCTACCCATTATCGCTCTCATCTCTATGGATATCTCCTGGCCAGGGGCCAGCTTCACAATCGGTATATCTTCACTGACGGGGACCACTCCCTCATCCTCAGACTTTATGTCCCCTGAGTAGACAACTTTAACCTCCTCACCCGCCTTTGCCTCTAAGTACATGGTAACCGAGCATTTAGGACACCCCATCTCACTCTTACACTCACACTCGTCATTTGGTACATATTTCTGAAGATCCGTCTTTAAGGGGATAAGTCCAAGTCTGTGGGCTAGAATTTCATCATCCATCACCGAGGAGTTCTTGTAGATGAAGACATGCTCGATAGCTAATGTGGGAACCTCACTTATCATCGCTCTTCTTATTGAATTAGCGATTATTACGGGAACGTCCCAAAGGATAAGGGATAATCTGTTATTGTCTCTTTCAAGAACCTCCACCCTCATTTAAACCCTCCCAGTCAATCATGGAAGAAATTCCCCGAGTTGTTAATAAGCGTTGTTATGACCTTAAGCATGATCCCTGTAGATTCTTATCATCCATATTGGCTGGTAAGATCAAGGCTTAGGTTAGGGTTATCTTTAGCTCAAACGTAGAAATGGAAGTTAAGCGTGATTGATTAAAGTTCATCAACTATTCTTAAAACAGGAACTGTAAACTTAAGAATATCAGGAAGGCGATAGGGGAGTAGAGGGATTATCTAAAGGAAGCGATGGACAGTGACGGGTATGTGGAGATCGTGGAAATGTTATTATGATGAAGGAAGCTATAAAATTAAAAATATAGGCTTATAGTCTTCTTCCTCTTCTACCTCCGGGCTTACGTGTACGATCATGCGGTATAGGAGTTACATCCTCGACTCTTCCAATCTTTAGACCTGACCTAGCAATCGCCCTTATTGCAGCTTGCGCTCCAGGCCCAGGAGTCGGTGAATAATGCCCACCCACTCCTCTAACCTTCAAATGAACTCCTTCCAGTCCCATTGCCTTTGCTTTCTCAGCGGCGGCTTTAGCAGCCATCATCGCAGCATAGGGCGACCCTTCATACCTATCAGCCTTAACAAACATTCCTCCTGACGCTAACGCTATAGTTTCAGCTCCGGTTAAGTCTGTTATGTGAACTATCGTGTCGTTTAAAGAGCTATAAATGTAAGCAACTCCCCAAAGCTTTTTTCTCTCCTTTTTCTCGGACATTCATCCTCACTTCCAGATAGGGTGATCTTCTCTCGCAAGTGGGCTTCTCGGGTTTATCCTAACCATTTCCTCCTCCTCAGGGGTAAGCAACTTCCCGGGTTTCTTCACAACTTTGTCCCCTATTACTATGTGTCCATGGGTGACTAGCTGTCTTGCTTGATAAATCGTCTTTGCTAGTCCTTTCTTAAACACTATTGTCTGTAGCCTTCTCTCGAGCAAGCTCTCAACTGTTAACCTTAGTATGTCATCCAAACTTGCTCTTTCATCCAAAATTCCATATCTTGCCAGCCTTGACACAAGCTCTCTTGTTTTAGTTACTCTTTCCTCTTCCGGCAGAACGAACAGTTTTCTGGCAGAGCTTCTTATCCTTCTCAGGATCTCTTGAGTTCTTCTGAGTTCCCTCTTATTCCTTAACCCGTACTGGCCCACCAGTTTAAGCTCATATTCAAGAAGTCTTGGATCCCAAGGCCTTCTTGGGCTTTTATACTTCTTTCTAGCCCTCTTTATGTCTCCCATTTTACTTCTTCTTCCTCCTCACTCCAACAGTCCTTCCCTTCCTTCCAGTTGTTCTAGTCCTCTGTCCCCTAACCTTAAGCCCTAGCTTGTGTCTCAACCCCCTCCAAGTCCCTATTTTCTTCTCGAACTCTATGTCCCTCTCAACCCTCAGCTTTAGCTCTGATCCTATCAAATGGATGTCCTCCCCTTTCTCCCTGTCCTTTCTTCTGTTCACAAGGAAATCAGGGACGTGCATGTTTAAGTTCTTTATTATTCTCTCTAGCTTTTCGACTTGCTTTTCCGTTAAAAATCCAGTCCTCAAATTCTCAGGAATTCCAGCTACTCTTGGTATAACCCTAGCTAAAGTTGGTCCTATTCCCTTTATCTTCATTAATTCATGATGAAGCACATTAAAACCGACTAAGTCAACTCCTGCCAATCTTATGACTTCTTTGAACGCTCGCTCGGGCATCCTAAATCCTCCAAACCAGTTACTAAAGATAGTAGATGGTCTGATAATTAAGGTTTACTTAGGGTCTAATGGTTTAAACGCTTTCTCTAAAAACACTTTATTGAAAACAGAGAATGTTCGGGTCAAATAATTAAATTTTAGGGATTTTAAGTTGTAATTTTGCTAAAAATCATCCATGCGTTTGAGCTATGATGAGGAAATTAAAATGCATAAAATCTCAGGAAAATTTTAAGAAGCGATTCAGGCGAAGAAGAAAAAACAACACAATCTTGTATATTAGGGAAATCGGAATAGATATTCTAAAACAACTTCTTTCTTTACCACCGGGTTAACTCGAAAAGTCTCGGGTAATTTTATTTCTCCTCTTTGAATGAGTCTAATATAAACCTCTTGCTTACTAATTATCCCTCTGTTTTTCTGCTCAACTAATTGGAGTAAATCTTTATATCTTATAATCGATACTAGGTCATCATATCTCTGTATTTTCTCAATTACGTCAGTTGTGATATCAGAAGAATACGACACTATGAGCAACCTATTGAATCGCATTCTACGTTTTTCTGTTATAAATTTACCATAATCGGCATGAAGTTTATGTAAGTTATATCTCTTTAACATTGTACATTCGACGTCGAATATTTCATTTGGATATAGTTTAAAATACGCTCTTATATCAGGGTTCTTTGGATTCTGGATTCCCAGCCACTCGCATGTAAAACCTAATTCTTCAAGCTTTTTACAAACTAAATATTCAAAATATTTATCCTCCGCTACTATACGTAATGGGCTTGTTCTTTGGCGAAAAACTCTTTCCCCTTTAGAGATTATATTAATCGTAGCGGGCCAATGAATATATTCTAATCTATTGGGTAAGTCCTTTACATCATCCACCGCTTTAGGCTCTTTTGTTACTTTTAAATCTTCTTTAAAGTTATTGGTTGAAATAGTATTATCA
>CAYLIY010000056.1:0-6496 GCA_964384015.1 uncultured Nitrososphaeria archaeon
ACTGTGCCCTACTTCCCAGTTAACCCCAATGAATACCCCTTCAACGAAACAGCTGAGCCGATCCCGGTAAGTTGCTATGGTCCATATAAAGTAGTAAGCTGGACAAGAGACGTTGAGATGGTACTCGAGGCAAACCCAGATTACTGGGGAGAGCCCCCGAAGACTAAGAGATTTATAATAAAGTTCTATAAGGATGCTACGAGCTTAAGATTGGCTGTTGAAAAAGGAGAAATAGATATTGCTTGGAGACATTTGCTACCTGCAGATATTAAGGATATAAAGGAGAAAGGAGTTTTAAAGGTAATAGAGGTTCCAGGTGCGTTCATCAGATACATAGTCATTAATTGCGAAACGATAACTGATAAAAGGCTCAGACAGGCGATAGCGGCTGCCATTGATAGACAGAAGATATGTGATATGGTGTTCATGGGCACCACAACGCCCCTTTACAGCATGGTTCCAGCTGGCATGTGGAGCCACATAGATTCATTCAAGGATAAATACGGCGTCGGTCCAAACATTGAGTTAGCAAGAGAACTTTTGACGGAAGCTGGTTATAGCGAGGAAAATAAGTGGAAGATAGAGCTTTGGTATACTCCAACCCACTACGGTGATACCGAAAAGGACGTTGCAGCGTTGCTTAAGGAACAACTTGAGGCAACAGGAATGATAGAGGTTGAGCTGAAATGGGCTGAGTGGGCCACATACGCAGCGGAGTATATAGCTAAGGGGATAATGCCCATATTCCTCCTCGGCTGGTATCCTGATTACATAGATCCGGATAACTACTTAACGCCGTTCATGCACTCTGAGTACAGCCCAAGCTTAGGAGCCTTCTACTCAAACCCAACAGTTGACGATCTGTTGACGGAGGCCAGGCTAAAAGTCACGATGGAGGAGAGAACCCCCTTATATGAGGAAGTTCAGAGGATTTTAGCCGAGGATTGTCCAGAAATACCGTTATTCCAAGGGGTGCTACAGGCCGTAACCCAGCCGAATGTTGAGGGGGTCGTGTTAGATCCGACTATGCTGTTCAGGTATTACTTAGTGTATAAGGTGATCAGCTAGAGCTTCTCCCCCTTTTATTTTTGAAATGACTTCATTAAAGGCGTATATAATAACCAGAACCCTGTTAACAATCCCGACTGTTCTAATACTTCTATCAGTTGTGTTTTTAATAATGAGGGTTATGCCAGGAGACCCTGTTCTAGCGATGCTGGGTCCAAAGGCTCCTCCAAAACACGTTGAGGCTCTCAGGGAGCAGTTAGGACTGAATAAACCAATAGTCATCCAATATATCGAGTACCTTAGCGGATTGCTTCATGGGGATTTTGGAAGATCGCTTATTTGGGGCAGAAGGCCGGTTCTAGTTGAAATATTCGAGCATTTTCCCGCAACAGTAGAGCTAACTATATCCTCCTTTACTATAGCCGTTGTGATTGGACTGTTAACTGGTATGTACTCTGCTTATAAGTATGAGAGACCTGTAGATTATGCCCTTAGGCTCTACGGAGTCGTAACTTATGCCCTTTTCATACCATGGTTCGGGATGATGCTCCAGCTGATCTTTGGAGTTTATTTAGGATGGCTGCCAATAGGCGGAAGGATAGATCCCGGCATGGGCATGTACATCAAAACCATCACGGGGCTTTATATCCTTGATAGCATATTAACCGGTGATTTCACAGTTTTAGCCAGCGCTATTAAACATCTGATCCTTCCATCGATAACCCTCGGCATAGTTCTATCCGGGGTTTACACTAGGCTAACTAGGTCCAACATGATAGAGGTCCTGAGGCAGGATTTCATAACGGCCGTTAGAGCTAGGGGATTACCAGAAAGAGTGGTTTTATTTAAACATGCGCTAAAAAACACCTTTATACCCATTTTAACGATGATGGGGCTTCAATTCGCCCTTTTGCTTGCTGGGGCTGTTTTAACCGAAACCACATTTTCATGGCCGGGAATGGGAACTTTTTTAATGGAAAGAATACTTTACAGGGATTTTCCAACAGTTCAGGGCATAATAGTATTTTTTGCTATTTTAGTGGCTATAGTGAGCTTAGTAGTTGACATTCTCTACGCGATGCTTGATCCGAGGGTGAGATACTGACATGAGCGAGATAACGACTAAATTTAGTTCAAGGATTTTTAGGATTTTAGCAAGAGGGGGAATGGAAACTTATGTCTGTTTGATCGGAGGTTTTATAGTATTTGTTGTTATTTTTATGGCCGTTTTTGCTCCTTTTATATCTCCCCACGACCCAATAACATCCGTTGCGGATCCTCTCATGCCTCCTAACTCGGAATTTCCACTAGGAACTGATAACCTCGGAAGGGATGTATTGAGCAGGATTATATACGGATCAAGGACGGTATTATTGGTGGCGTTAGTTTCAAGTCTTTTTTCACTGGTGATAGGAGTCTCTCTTGGCCTATTATCAGGCTATGCTGGAGGTTCTCTTGATAGGGCTCTCTCATTAATCATGGATAGCATCTATGCCTTTCCTGGTCTTATTCTAGCTATAGCGATAGCAGCGATGCTGGGTCCGGGGATAAGCAATATGACCGTTGCCATAGCTATAGTTTACATACCAACCTACTTTAGGATGACCAGAGGTCAAGTTTTATCGCTGAAGGGGCATCTTTTTGTCGAAGCAGCGAGAGCTATAGGGGCTGATGATAAGACCATAATGTTCAGGTATATCCTCCCAAACCTCCTTTCGACAGTAGTTGTCGTGTTTACCCTAAACATTGCAGACGCTATATTAACAGAAGCTGGTTTAAGCTTTCTTGGTCTAGGAGTACCTCCTCCAACCCCAGATTGGGGTTTTGATCTAAAAAGTGGCCAAGGTTTCTTCACAGCTGGGTATTGGTGGCTGATCACCTTCCCCGGCATCATGATTATATTGCTGGTCATAGGATTCAGCCTACTTGGGGAGGGATTAAATGAAATTTTGAACCCAAGGCTGAGGGCCAGATAGCATGAGGCTTCTTGAGATAAAGGACTTAAAAGTCTATTATTTCGTCAGGGATGGAGTGATAAAAGCGATCGATGGAATTAGGCTGTGGATGGATAAGGGGGAAAGCTTAGGCGTAGTGGGGGAATCAGGCTCTGGAAAATCCACTTTAGCTGCCGCCATTATGAGACTCATACCGCCCCCTGGCAAGATAGTCGAGGGGTCTATCCTCTTTAAGGGAGTGGATTTAACGAAGCTGAAGGAGGAGGATATGCGTAAAATCAGAGGAAAAAGCATATCCATGGTTTTCCAAGATCCTATGACCTCCCTTGATCCTTTACAAACGATAGGCGATCATTTAACTGAGACGATCCTAGCTCATGAGAAAATCGACAGAAGGAAAGCTATTGAAATGGCTTTAGAGCTTCTTGACAAGGTTGGAATACCAAAGGATAGATTTAAGGATTACCCTCATCAATTCAGCGGAGGAATGAGACAAAGAGTTATGATAGCTTTAGCCATGGCCTAAAAACCTGATTTGATAATAGCTGATGAGCCAACGACAGCTCTGGATGTTATAATCCAAGCCCAAATATTAGACCTGCTCAGAGAGCTCAAAGATGAGCTGAAGATGAGTTTAATTTTGATCTCCCATGATTTAAGCGTAGTTTCAGAAATCGCTGATAGGATCGCTGTTATGTATGCTGGTCATGTTATGGAGTTTAGCGATGCTATGCCTCTCTTTGACGATCCTCTACATCCATATACCCAGGGATTAATGAGATCTGTTCCTAATATAGAGCTCTCAGACCAGGAACTAAGGTTTATTCCCGGAAATCCGCCGGATATGCTTAATCCTCCATCAGGCTGTAGATTCCACCCAAGATGTCCAAGGGCAATGGAAATTTGCAGGATTAAGGAGCCACCACTAGTTGAGGTCGAAAAGGGCAGGTTCGTGAAGTGTTTCCTCTATGGCAACGATGCATGATATAGTAATCGAAGTAAAAGATTTGAAGAAGTATTTTCCAGTCCAAAAGGGATTTATAGAGACGTTGATCTCGAGAAAAAGGGAATATGTTAAAGCTGTTGATGGAATAAGTTTCAAAATTCAAAGAGGGGATATATTTGGTCTCGCTGGAGAAAGCGGGTGCGGAAAAACAACAACTGGAAGGCTTATATCCCGTTTAATCGAACCTACAAGCGGCAAAATCTTCTTCAATCATCAGGACATAACAAACGTTAAGGGCGAGGAGCTGAGGAGGCTTAGAAGGAAAATCCAGATAATATTCCAGGATCCTTATGCCTCTTTAAACCCAAGGATGAAGATAGGAGATGCTGTAGGCCATCCATTGGAGATCCATGGCATAACTAAGGGAGAAAAGAAGAGAGAAATGGTCTTAGAGGTTTTGGAGAAGGTCGGATTAACTCCGCCTGAGAAGTTCTATGAGGTTTATCCCCATGAGCTCAGTGGAGGACAAAGACAGAGAGTCGCGATAGCTAGGGCCATAATCCTCAAACCAGAGTTTATAGTAGCCGATGAGCCAGTCTCCATGATAGATGTCTCTATAAGAGCGTCCATACTCAATTTAATGCTTGAGTTGAAGAGGAGCTTTAACTTAACCTATCTATTTATAACCCATGATTTAGCTGTGGCCAAATATATAACAAATCGGCTAGCTATCATGTATTTAGGCAAGATAGTCGAACTAGGGCCCACAAGAAGAGTATTAACGGATCCTCTACATCCCTATACCCTTGCCCTACTTTCATCAGTTCCGGTCCCTAATCCCCGAGCAAAAAAGAAAAGGATAGTGATTAAAGGCGAGGTTCCAAACGCCATTAACCCCCCACCTGGTTGCAGGTTCCATCCAAGATGTCCAAGGGCAATGGAAATTTGTGGAAGGGTTGAGCCAAAGCTGATGGAAATCGAAAAGGGACATTGGGTTGCTTGTCATCTTTATGGCTGAGAGGATCTTAACAAGTTTATAATCCCTTGTCTAATTCTTTATGCTGATGTTCAGATTTGATGAGCGTTTAGATCTTATAAATACGGCCCTCGCACGTGAAAAAGCGGATTTGGTCATTAAAAACGGAAAAATAGTGAATGTTAACACAGGCGAGATATTAACTGGACTTGATATAGCGATAAGGGGTAGAAGGATTGCCCTAATAGGAGATACCGCAAATTTAATCGGTGAAAAAACTAAGATAATAAACGCTAGAGGATATTACCTTGTTCCAGGCTTGATTGATGCTCATGTTCACGTAGAGAGCTCCATGCTTACCTTAACGGAGTTCGCTAAAGTGGTGTTGCCCCATGGAACTACAAGCATTTTTATAGATCCGCACGAGATAACAAACGTTTTAGGTCTAAGGGCGATTAAACTCTTCATAGATGAAGCCAAAAATTTACCGCTAAAAGTCTTCATAGAAATACCATCTTGTGTTCCCTCCGCTCCAGGAATTGAAACTCCAGGAGCGGAAATAGGTCCAAAAGAGGTAGAAGAAGGATTAAAATTGGAAGGGGTGGTTGGCTTAGCTGAGATGATGAACTTTCCAGGAGTTTTACTAAAAGAAAAAGGCGTTATTGAGAAGCTAAAGAGAGCGTATAGGATGAGGAAAGTCATAGAAGGTCATGCCCCTCTTCTAACAGGAGCTGATTTAAACGCCTATATAGCCTCTGGCATTTCCTCAGATCACGAATCAACTACAGCGGAGGAGGCCTTAGAGAAGTTAAGGCTAGGGATGAAACTGGAAATAAGGGAGGGCTCCACTGCTAGGAATTTATCCGATATAATTAAGCCGCTATTGGAGGGTAAAATCGATACAAGACATTGTTTATTAGCAACGGATGATAGACATCCGAGGGATCTAATAGAAGAGGGGCATATGGACTATGTGGTTAGAAAAGCCATAAAAATGGGCTTAGATCCTGTTAAAGCAATTCAAATGGCCACCATAAACGTGGCTGAACACTTTAACGTAGACTTAGAAATAGGGAGCATTTCCCCAGGGAGAATAGCTGATATATTGTTCGTTGAGGATATTAACGAGTTCTCGGTCGAGAAGGTCATAGCCAACGGAAGGCTTGTCGCGGAAAAAGGGAAGATTTTGGTCAAAATTCCTAAATTTAAATACCCTGAATACGCTTTAAAAACAATAAACTTAAGACCTATTGAGGCGAAGGATTTCAGAATAACGTGCCCGGAAAAGGAGGGGGCTGTCGTTAAGGTTAGGGTAATAGGGATAATCGAAGGCCAGGCAATTACTGACCATAAAATAGTCAAGCTGAGGGCTATAAATGGACTTCTGAGGGCTGACGTCTCTAGGGATATATTGAAGATAGCGGTTGTAGAAAGGCATAAAGCTACAGGTAATATAGGACGAGGGTTTGTTCAGGGATTTGGGCTAAAGAAAGGCGCAATAGCCTCTAGCGTTGCTCACGACGCTCATAACATAGTTGTTGTAGGAGCTGATGAGAGGGACATGGCATGCGCTGTAAATGCCTTAAGGGAAAGCGGGGGAGGACAGGTAGT
>CAYLIY010000057.1:0-6036 GCA_964384015.1 uncultured Nitrososphaeria archaeon
AAAAAGGATCCTTTAAACTTGCCATTAATGTATAAATTTAAAATTTTTCGCGTGGAAATTCCTTAGCAATAGCATTAATTCCTAGTTTTAAAGGTTATAAACGAATCATTGAAAGAAGTTGAGAAGATTAAAGGAAAAAATAGAAAAGCTTATGAAAGAAATTGTGCAAAATTGGATTAAAAAGCTTTAGAGATCATTCCTTTTAGCTACCTTTCTAATCCCTAAAAGACTAGTCTCTCAGTGTTCGTATAGACCTTTATGTGCTTTCCTGAGGCATGGATTAGCGTAAGCCCCTTCTCAGCTGCTCCCACACCGGGCTCTAAGGGGCACGAAATATCGCCGCTAACTGAGGGCCCTTTCTCATTGAGTATAAACTTGATGGCTCATGAACAACACATGTAATTATGAGCGATGATCTGCTGTTATTCATGTAAATACTGGGATAAAGCATCAAAGAAGATACCCATAAACGCCGTAAAGGTCATTGATGAGGGAATTAAGATAAGCATTAAATTCAGGGATAAAACTGTTGAAATTCCAGGATGGAGGTGGATCCCCAAGGAGCCTAAGAAGCTTGCCATGATCAAGTATTTAAGATTTTGTTTTTACGGTAAAGGGCTCATAACTCCTTGGGATGAATGTGAGAATTATTTTCCAAAGCATCCGGGACAAAAAGCGATATGTGAAATAGGCATCTGTCCATATAACCTAATATGCCCGAAGTTCAGATCCAAAAAGACATTTTACATTGCCTAGATCAGATGAAGACCTCTAAAACTCGAAAGGCCAATCCTCCAAGGAATAATGCCAAGAGGATATCCACAAACGCTGTGGTTAAGGCTTTTTTCCACCCGAACTCATGAACGAGAGCGGCAAAGGTGGCAACACAGGGGAAATACAACATAGTCACGAGCGAAAAAACGATCATCTGGGATCTCGTTAAAACCTCAGCAAAGTTCAAAGTGCCAAATAACTCTGAAAGCATTATTAGGGTTAACTCCTTGCGAAGAACTCCTAAAATAAGCGGAATTGCCAGTTCTTTGGGAAGTCCAAGCCAGTTCACTAAAAGAGGGCTTGCTATTTCCGATATCGGTTGAAGAAAGCCAAGGATCTTAAGGGCCTCCAATATCGTGCTTCCTATGACTATTATTGGAAACGCCATGTAAGTAAAGCTTTTGGTTCTTGTCCATGTTTTTAAAACGATGGTTTTAATAGAGGGCCTTCTGTAAGCTGGCATTTCCATTATAAGACCTACAGGCTCTCCAGGAAGTACTTTGAATGTTATCCTTCCGAGCAATAAAATCAACACTAAATTTATGAGGTATAGAGCAAGCGCGGCCTCTATGCCCACGTATTTTCCGACCAGCCCAAGTATTACGATAGTTCTAGCAGAGCATGGGACTAAAACCACTAAAAAGCCGCATAGAAATCTCTCTCTTTCAGTTTCCATTATCCGACAGCCGATGCATGCCGGCACATTGCAACCGTAACCAAGGAGAAATGGTATAAACGCCTTTCCATGTAGGCCAAGCTTGTGCATCAGGTTATCCATTAAGAACGAGGCTCTGGGTAGATATCCACTATCCTCTAGTATGGCTAGCAAAACATAGAAGGGAATTATATACGGGAATACTATGGTCACTCCAGCAGCTATCCCCATGAGTATCCCGTTGGATATTATGTCCGCAAATAGCGGGGATAGAGCGTATAAGGAGGAGTAAGTAATCGAGATTACGTGTTCGAAGACTTCCTCTAGAATCCCTATGAAAATATCGCCTATGAAGAAAATCGTAGTAAACACTCCCGCCATTATCAGAGCTAATATGGGATATCCCATGATCTTATGGGTAGTTATAGCATCAAGCTTCTCCCCAAGGGTAACTTTTGGAGGAACTACGAACTCAACGACTTCTTTAGCTATCTTATTGGCTATACTGTACCTCTCAGACGCGAACACAATAGCTGAATCCTCCCCATGTATTTCCTCTATCTCTTTTATCAACTTTTCGGTCTCCTTTAAAACTTCCTCGCCCATTGGATACTTTTTCACCTTTTCCGTTATGTTTGCATCCTTCTCTAGCAACTTCGTTGCTATCCAGCGTGGAGGATAAGTTCTGCTCAGCTCAGGCAACTTCTGAGATACGGTGAGCTCTAATTTTTCGATCCTCTCCTCTATCTCTCTCCCGAATCTTATCCTGGTTCTTGCCTCAAACCCCTTTTTAGCTACTTCAACAGCTTTTGATATAAGCTCTTGGATTCCTGTACCGCTAATAGCGACTGTAGGGATGACTGGAATGCCAAGTAGCTCAGATAACTTCTTAGCGTTTACTTTTATTCCTCTTCTTGCGGCGAAATCAACTTGATTTAACGCCATTACTATAGGAGCTTCAAGCTCAAGCAATTGTATGGTCAAATAGAGATTTCTTTCAAGAGCCGAGGCATCAACCACGTTTATTATCACATCTGGCCGCTCGATTGCTATATAGTCTCTGGATATGATCTCCTCTATGGAGTAGGCGGATAGGGAGTAAGTTCCGGGAAGATCGAGAATTCTTATCTTGTATCCCTTAAAGTAAAGGATTCCCTCGACCTTCTCAACAGTTTTTCCTGGCCAATTTGCTACATATTGATTTAGACCAGTTAGTTGGTTGAATATAACGCTTTTTCCAACGTTTGGGTTTCCAGCGAGCGCCATTCTTATTGATTCCTTGTTATTCAAAATTCTCACCTAATCGGCTTGACTAGAATTTTAACAGCGACCCCACGGCCTAACGCGACTACCACTCCCCTAACTAGAACTTCTACAGGGCCTCTAAATGGTGCTCCGCGAATCATTATAACCTCTGTTCCAGGGGTAAGCCCTAGCTCTGCTACCCTTCTCATTAGCCCCCATCCCCCTCTTACTGCCATAACTATTCCTTTTTCGCCAGGTTTTAGATCGATCAGCTTTTTGAGTCCTTCATCCATTTATTTCCCCCAGCCATGGAACCCGATCTTAAGTCATGAGACTAAACTCCTCAATTAATTCCCTTATTATTTTTCCCCTCCTCAAAGGAGCGCGAATAAACCTACCAGTAAGTTAGGTATACTTAACGTTTAAAATTTTTAAACAATAGCACAAAAAGCCCAAAAAACAATGTTGTCCCTATTCTTCCTTACATGGAGGATATTTGCCCGTTTCATAAAAATACCTGAAATGCTCCAACCATTTTGGGCTTTTAGGCGCGTTTTTCACGAACTCGACAAATTTCGTTAATCTCCTCATCGTCTCTGGATGAACATGATGCTCTATCTTGCATGCATCCTTTTCAGCTATCTTCTCATCCACTCCCAATATCCTTAAGAACTCTTTAAGAGTTTCGTGCTTTTTTATGACTTCTTTAGCCAGTTTCTCTCCTTTTGGTGTTAGTTTAACCTTTTTGTATCGCTCATATATGACTAAGTTTTCCTTAGCCAGTTTCTGGAGCATCTCAGTTACACTTGGTGGTTGAACTCTGAGCATAGATGATATATCAGATACCCTAGCATAACCGCTTTTTCTTATTAACTGATAAATGGCTTCTACGTAATCCTCTGTCTGCTTCTTTCTCATCCAAATTATTAAATATCAAACATCATTAAAAGCGCTTTAGATGGATACTGCCTCTTTAAGTTCCCTCTTAACCGCCTTTGAAAGCCTTTTAATGCCCATCATTATTAGTTACTGTCAGCTTTACCTGAAACGGGGCTGTTTAGTTTCTTAAACATCAACTTAAGCCCAACATGGCCGTCTCCATAATACTCAGACCATTTTGTCCTTAGGAGATCCCTAATTCTTTCTCCGCTACAATGAATTGGAAATATCCTGCGAACTCCTAAGTCGATCAACTTCTTTATGGTATCATTTAGCTTGTTTATAGATGCTCCAGTGAGATGAAACCCGCCTATGACAGCATAGGGCCTTAAATTAAAGTCCTCAACGGCTTTCTCAACAAATTTCTCTACACCAGGATGACTGCAGCCCACTATTATTATCAGGCCTAAATTTCTGACGTTAACGGCCAACGCCTGTTCATAGGGTGGACCGTAAACTTCCCCTATAATCGCTACGCCTGGGGCTAGTGTCGTCGTCCTGTCAACCTCGATCAAGCTGAAGTTCATCTTTCTAATCCAGCTCTTTGATGTTAAGCTCATGTGAGCAGGAACATAAACCGCAATTCTCTTTTTTAATTCTGCGAAATACCTTAACCCACCAATATGATCCCAGTGCTCATGAGAGATCACAACAAAGTCTATAAGGGCGAGATCAATTCCTAAAATTTTAGAGTTATATTTTAGATCAGCGGGGTCAGGACCTACATCAAAAAGAACAATGTTAAATGGAGTTCTAACTAAGATGCTTATTCCCCAAGGCGCTTTAAGGTTCTCGTTATTTCTGTTATTATCAATTAGGATTAGAACTTCTGCGTAATCAACGCTTTTGAGATAAACTTCTTTAATCTCCCTTATCTGGGAGAAATAAACCCCCGTTATGGTGGTTAGTGTCAGAACAACAATTATTAAAGCTAATATGAGTTGTCGATGTGGGTTTCCGATTCTCCTAAAAATCATGATCCTGAATCAAACATCGGGATATCTCATATATTCTCTCCGAAAGGGCCAATAGGGATCTAGATCCCGGGGATCGGGAGTAAAGAACAACAGGCTTGCCCAAAATACAGGATTTCATTATTTCTTCATCAAAGGGTATCTCGGCCAGAACCCTAGCTGAATTCTCCTGACACAATTGACGTATCGATCTTCTTCCTCTATCAGATAGATCTGATCTATTTATTACTACACCTGTCGGTATGTCTAAGATCCTAGTTAGCTTAAACAACATTTTCAGATCGTGTAGCCCCAGTGGAGTTGGTTCTGTTACGGCAACAGCATAATCAACTCCTTTTAGAGCTTGAGCAACTGTTATTTGCGTGCCTGGTGGAGTGTCTATTATCATTAAATCTGGCTTGGACCTTTTTGCTACTTTAAATGCCTTTTCCTTCACAGCTTTAATAACCATGAGAGATCTCGGCTCAGTGGTTTTTAAAACCCCAGTTATTATCCTTATTTTCCCAAATTCGTTAAAATAAATGGATCCTACCATCTTTCTGCCCTCTGATATGGCGTTTGTTGGACACGCAAACATGCACGCTCCACATCCTGAACATAACTCCTCGTAGAGAATTGGGAACTTGTCTCTCACTTGAATTAAGGCGTGTGATTCACAAACTTCGGAGCATTTTCCACATTTTACACATCGATTTTCATCTATTTTCGGGATCATCGTGTGAACTGATTCCCCATTAATCAACTTAAGTCCCATTAAACTAACATCGCTTGGATTGTCTACATCGCCATCTATTAAGAGAATTGAGCGTTCACGAGCTGAAAGAGCAACTGAGATATTAACGGCTACTGTGGACTTGCCTGTTCCTCCCTTGCCCCCAGTGATGGCAATAAATGGAGTATCGATTAACTTAGACCTAAGAGGAGCTCTCATCCTTTTCACTATAAGGATCATCGATAAATTTAACCACTTCCTCACATATCCTGCCTATAGCCACAGACGCCCTTGAGGAAGGATTATACTCTAATATGGGCTTAGCGTTCATCAAGGACTTTAGAATCTCATAATCAACGGGGATTTCTCCTAAAATTTTTAATTTTAGTTTCTTATTGATGAACTCCTTAAATTCCAGAAAATACTCCTTGGAAAGATCGAATTTATTTATTACTACACCTGCCGGAACGTTAAAATGTCTTGTTACCTCTAACAATCTGACCAAGCCGTTCTTTGCGATAGGGGTTGGTTCTGTTACAGCTAAAACGAAATCAGCTCCAGATATGGATGCTATAACCGGGCATCCTATCCCGGGGGGACCATCGATCAATAGCACATCAGCTCTTAGATCTTTGGCTAGCCTCCTCCCTACAGCTTTAGTGAATGTTACTAAATGTCCGGAATTATGTTCGCCTACCTCTAATTCCCCTGTTACCAAGGAGAAGCCATATCGGCTC
>CAYLIY010000057.1:6046-6435 GCA_964384015.1 uncultured Nitrososphaeria archaeon
CTCTCTAACTATTATCTCTCCTGTGAGCTTATTTACTATTTTAATCGCCTTTTGTGGACATATCAACTTACATGCACCGCATCCCTCGCAGAAAGTCGGAATGATGATCGGTGCTTTTTTTAAAGCCACAACTGCGTCGAATTTACAAATTTCAACGCATTTTCCGCAATTAATGCAGAGATCTTCGTTTATTATAGCCTTTTTGGAGAACTTTACTTTATTCCTCTCTAATATTTTCCCATTACCTAGAAAAATGGCTAAGTTTGGGGCGTCAACATCGGCATCAACAGCAACCACCTTAAAACCCTTTCTGTATAGATAAACCGCAAGAGAGGAGGCTAAAGTTGTTTTACCTACCCCTCCCTTACCGCTCGCTATAACTATTTCCT
>CAYLIY010000058.1:0-6130 GCA_964384015.1 uncultured Nitrososphaeria archaeon
CATCTAGCCTTAAGAAATCCTTCTCTGAGAAGGGTGTGGATCTAAGGGAAACAGATATAAAGGGCTTGCCACGGAAGGTGAGGGCATCTCCATAGTATTGTAGAAATCTATTCCATTCTTCCTTAACCTCTTCCCTAGTTAATCCAGCTTTCACTGCTTTATTCATGGCTAGCTGCAAGAAATAGTAAGCTGGCCATGGAAGATCTACATAGAGACGACGTGTTCCAAATTTAATTTTAGACTTAGGTGGGGATTTTAAGATCAGAGGATACACAGGGAAGAGTTCTCTAAAGCTCATGGTCTCTAATATCACCATACTTCAGGAGTGATATATTTTTGCCCTTAAGCAAACACCTGAGTTTACGCTATGGAAAATTTATAAGACTAACCACTTAAGTTAGTAATGGCGAGTGAAAAGGAGTATAAGGGGCTAATGGCCAAAATAATTAAGCTTCTTGAGGATGACCCTGGACAGCCTGTTAAGGATTTGGCTAGGAAGCTGGGCGTGAACAGGACTTATCTAGCTGGATACTTAAAGGCCTTAGAAGACCAAGGATATGTTAAGTCGAAGAGAATAGGACCCGCGAGGGTTTATTTTAACAAGAAGCGATATGAGGGGTAATGGAGATGAGCTTAGACCGCTTCATACCGAGGAAGATTTCTAGGGAGGAGCTGAACTCTCTCGTGGATAGGGCTGCTGACCTTATAAGGACTGCTGTGGACTACAAGTTCATCCTGGTACTGCTCTTTCTTAAGAGGCTTAACGACGTTTGGAAGAGTGAGAAGGAGAAGCTTAAAGAGAGGATTATGAAAGAGGTTGGGCTTCCTGAGAGGGAGGCTGAGGAGGAGGCTGAGAAAACCTTAGAGGTTTCCCATATATTCAACGTGCCGAGGAATTGTCTCTGGGATGAGGTAACCAAGGACGTTAAGAGGCTTCCTGAGAGGCTTGCCACCGCGATAAGTGAGCTCGCGAAGAGGAATAAGGAGCTTCAGGGCGTCATAGATAGGGTCGACTTCCTAGAATTTGCTAGGAGCCAGGGTAATAGGGAGCTTCTGAGACAGTTAGTAGAGCTTTTTAATAAGTATAATTTGAGCAACGAGTATGCTTCTCCAGATGTGTTGGGAGATGCCTATGAGCATATACTAATGAGGTTTGCACCTACAAGGGCTAAGGAGGGCGAGATATACACGCCTAGGGAGGTCATAAGGCTACTTGTTGAAATTCTAGATCCGAAGCCTGGAGAAAGCGTTTACGATCCATGTCACGGCTCTGGCGGCATGCTTATAATCTCCTATCTTTACGTGGCTGAGAAGTATGGTGAGGAGAGTGCTAGGAGGCTTTTCCTATACGGGCAGGAGAGGAGCCCCACCATCTATGCGATAAGCTGGATGAACCTGCTTCTTCACGACATTAGGAATCCGCACTTAGCTCGTGAGGATACTTTAGATCATCCCATGTTCAGAGAGGGGGGTAAGCTGAAGCAGTTCGATGTTGTCATGGCTAATGTACCCTGGAACCAGGATGGGTATGGTGAGGATAGGCTTAAGAAGGCCGATCTTAGTGAGAGATTTAGGTTTGGCTATCCTCCTAAAAATACTGCTGACTGGGCTTGGATCCAGCACATGCTTGCTTCTGCAAAAGATAATGGAAGGGTGGGGATAGTAATAGACACGGGATGTTTACATAGACTTGGGAGGGAGAAACAAATCAGAAGTAAAGTTATCGAGAAAGACTGGATTGAATGCGTTATTCTTTTACCAGAAAAGCTATTCTACAACACTCCAGCACATGGTGCAATTATTATCTTTAATAAGAGCAAATTAACGGAAAGGAAAAATAAGGTTCTTTTCATCAATGCCCAGAACGAATACGTTTCGCATCCATCTATTAAAAGATTAAACTCGCTATCAGATGGAAATATAAAGAAGATCGTAGATGTGTACAGGAAGTTCATAGAGTTGAATGGCTTTTCTAGGATAGTGGATATTAGAGAAATAAAGAATAATGATTACAATTTGAATGTACCTCTCTACGTAATGCCCATCAAGAGGGAAGAATCAATAAACATATTTGCAGAGTTTTCCTCACTGAAAAAGTTAGAAAAAGAGAGGGAAAATTTAGAAAGAAAACTGGAAAAGTACATCTCTCAACTAGCCGAGTTAATGGGTATAGATGATGAGAGCTAACTTAAATGTGATGTTTTACAAGGAAGAAAAATTTCGGGATACTCCTCTAGGTAAATTTCCGGAAGACTGGAAAATAGTAAGACTGGAAGATATCGTTAAAGAGGTGGATTTAAGAGCGAAAGATGTTAAAAAAAGTGACATCAAAAGACTGCCGGTGCTTTCATTGACTAAAGATTTTGGCTTAATCCCTCAAGAACAAAGATTCCATAAGAGAATAGCTAAAGGTGATACAAGTAATTACAAAGTGGTTAAAGAGGGGTGGCTAGTATATAATCCCTTTGTAATTTGGGAGGGAGCTATATGCGTTCTCAAAGATTCGGAGATTGGTTTAGTAAGTCCTGTATACCTTGTTTGGAAACCCATTGCTAATTTAGATTACAGGTTCTTAGACTATATGTTAACGACAAAGAGATTGTTAAACACTTATCTCAAATTTGCTACAGGTGCTGTACAGAGGAGGCGTTCGCTAAAAAAGAAAGATTTTCTAAAAATTTCAGTTCCACTCCCTCCTTACCAAGAGCAAATAGCTATCACTCATGTTCTTTCAACTGTTGATGAAGCCATTCAAAAGACAGACGAAATTATCGAGAAAATCAGGAGGCTTAAAAAGGGACTGATGCGAGAGCTCTTAACAAAGGGAATAGGGCATAATGAGTTTAAAGAGGATACTGAAATCGGAAGGGTTCCCAAAGAATGGAAAATTGTGAAGCTTGGCAGCGTTTTAGAGCTATGTCAATATGGTCTTTCAATTAAGATGAGTGACCGAGGTAAATATCCCATTGTAAGAATGGATGAGATAAAAAATGGTTATGTTACACCTAAAATTACGAAACGTGTTAACTTAGACTATGAGACTTTCAGAAATTTCAAGTTGGAAAAGGGCGATATTTTATTCAACAGGACTAATAGCTACGAGATTGTCGGAAAAACAGGTATTTTCTTGCTTGATGGAGATTATGTCTTTGCCTCATATTTAATAAGACTTCGCGTCAAAAGAAATATGATCGATCCTCATTTCCTTACATTTTACCTTATATTTTCGCATAGTAAACTTAGGCGTCTTGCCACTAGAGGTGTACAACAAGCAAATATTAATGCAGCGAGTTTAAAGAGGTTTAAAATTCCATTACCGCCTTTAAATGAACAAAAAGAGATAGTTAAAATCTTAACAACTGTTGATAAAAGGCTTGAAGTTGAAAGAAAGAGAAAGGAAAAGCTAGAACGAATAAAGAAAGCTCTAATGGATCTGTTGTTAACTGGAAAAATTAGAATCAAGGTGAAAGAAAATGCCTAAGAGAGAATATGCGAGATTTAAAACTGAGGGAGAGTTTTTAAAAGCTGTGCTACGAAGTTTACCCTTCGATGTGTATCCTAGAGTTACAGCTATTGGAGGAAGGAAGATACATCCCGACATCGACATACTGCAAATCAAAAGAATTTCTCAACATCAATATAGACTTATAGGCTACGAATTAAAGCTAATCAAATTTGACAAAAGAAGTAAAGGATTAAGTTGGAATGCTTTTTATACTGGAATAGGTCAAGCCCTTTTATACCTCAAAAATGGTGTTCATCAAGCTTTTTTGCTTTTAGGTTTCCATGAAAACATTTCTACTGATGAGTTTATTGACACATTTAGAGATTGGCTGTGGAAATATAAAGAATTAATAGCTAGAATTGTTAGTAATTATATCTCCATCGGTATCTATCTTTACGAAAGAGGAGGTATTTCTGCAATAATAGAAGCTTTTCTGGATTTCTATCCCTCAAATAAGGAAATTCAATTGCTTTCAGAAGAATTACTTCAAAGAAAATTCACTTTCGACAAAAGATTAAAAGGTGAAGTAAAGTGATGTACACAGAAAAAGGCACCGTCGAATACTTTATCCTCCAAGAACTTCAAAAGCTGGGATGGATCTATGTGAGCCCTAAAAGCATGGGAAGAAGGCGTGGAGGCGACTTCGAAGAACCCTTAGTCATAGAGGATTTGAAGGATGCCGTGAGGAGGATAAACGACGTAGAGCTGACAGATGCAGATCTTGACTTCATCCTCACAACCTTAAGGACGATTCCAGCTAATGTTGAGGGTATCGGGAGGTTTCTGGACATTCTCAGGAACGGTTTAGTAGTTCCGCTCCAGGTGGAGGGAGAGGAGAGGGTTATACGGCTGATAGACTTTGAAAATCCTGAAAGAAACGAATTCGTTGTAACTAACCAATACAGGGTTGATGGCTTAAGAAGCACTAGATACCCCGATATCGTTCTCCTCGTTAACGGCGTTCCACTCGTGGTTATAGAGTGTAAGAACCCAACTAGGGAGGAAGCTGACTGGGGCGATGCTTATAAAGATATTAAGATATACGAGGAAGAAATCCCTCAGCTCTTTAAGTATGTCCAGTTCTCGATAGCAACAGACGGTATAAAAACGAAGTATTTCCCAAATGCGTTCAACGAGGAGGGTAAGGACTTCCTGAGCGTTTGGAAGGATCCCTATCCGTTTAAGAAGGAGAGATTCAAGGAGGATATCCTCAAGATAACGGTTTATGGGCTCCTAAGCAGGGCTAACCTCCTGGACATATTGGAGAACTTCATCTTCATGAGAAAGGAGAGAGGCAAGGACGTTAAGATAATGGCTAGGTACATGCAGTTCAGAGCCGCGAACAAGATATTTCAAAGAGTAATTAAGAGGCTCAGGGGGAAAGGAGAAGCTAAGTTCGGACTCATATGGCACTGGCAGGGCTCTGGCAAGACCTATACCATGGCCTTTACAGCATGGAAGCTCCATCGCTGTCTCGAAGCCGAAAATCCGAGCATATTCGTCATGGTTGATAGGAAAGAGCTTGAGGAGCAGGTTGAGAAGGACTTCTCCTTTATTCGAGTACCCATGGAGAGGATAGGCTCAATCAGGGAGCTCATAAAGGTGCTTAAGTGGGGTGGGGAGGGTAAGAGGGGGATATTCCTAGTCACGATCGAGAAGTTCAGTCCGAAGGAGTTTAGGAAGCTTAAGAGCGAGAGAATAAGGATAAAGAGGAAGAACGTGATAGTGCTGGCTGACGAGGTCCATAGAACTCATTACGGGAAGTTTTCAACGCTCATGCGCAGCGTCTTCGCCGAGGCGTTCATCTTCGGCTTCACAGGCACACCCCTATCTAAAAGAGAGAGGAACACGTTTCAAAGGTTCTGCCCTCCAAAGGAGCTCTACTTAGACAGGTATTCTATGCTCGACTCCCTAGAGGATGGCTTTACAACCTCGCTTTGCTATGAGGCTAAACTCCCCCAGTACCATCTTAGCGAGAAGCAGCTTAGGGAGTTCACGAGGTTCGAGGAAGAAGAGATAGAGAGGCTTTCCAAGGAGGAGAGGAGGGAGCTTAGGAGAAGGATAAGGGTGATAAGGGCTTTCCTCAAGAAGAGGAGGAGAGTAAGGGCGATAGCAGAGAGCATAGCGGAGCACTTCAAGGAGGTTGTTGAGCCCACTGGGTTAAAGGCCATGGTAGTTACGGTGGACAGGGAGGCTTGCGTCCTCTACAAGAGTGCCCTAGACCAGTTTCTACCCTCAGACTACTCTGAAATAGTGATGACTATCGGCTCTAAGGAGAGAGTGAAGGCGATAAGGGAATACCTGCCAATACTGAGGGAGAGATACGGCATTAAGGACTTGAAGGCGATACACAGGAAGATTGTAGAGGACTTCAAGAGAATGGATAAGCCTAAGATCCTCATAGTTACCGAGATGCTTCTCACAGGATTCGACGCCCCAGTCCTGTGGACCATGTACCTCGACAAACCCCTCAAGGAGCATAGGATACTCCAGGCGATAGCGAGAACGAATAGGCCGTTCTCGAACAAGAAGTTTGGGCTAATAGTAGACTACATTGGAGTTTTGAGAGACTTAGAGAAGGCGTTCGAGATGTTCGAGAGAGGGACTTGAATGGTGCAGGGAGTA
>CAYLIY010000059.1:0-6096 GCA_964384015.1 uncultured Nitrososphaeria archaeon
TAATCTAACCCTTGCACCAAAATTGCTTGTGAATGCCTTTAAAGCTTCATCTTCAGCTATGTTCCCCGCTTCGACAATTAATGAGTGGGCCATCGGGACTATTATGCCAGCATGCCCAGTTAATTCCGCGTTGTATCTCCTAGCTGTGAAGGAATTATGAAGGAAGGTTTTTAATACCCCTTTTTCGATTATTTTCACCTTTTTGGTAGGAGTTCCCTCATCATCAAACGGCTTTCCTCCGGGGTTTCCCTCCATTAAAGGATCATCCATAACTGTGAGCTTATTGTTAGCGACTTCTGTTCCTATCTTGTCTATGAAGGCCGATAAACCCATATCAACGTAAAAAGCTGATGTCTCAATGGCTAGTGCGTTTAAGAAATTGGCCATAACTGTTGGTGAAAATAAGACGTCGTATTTTCCTGGCTTTACAAGTTCATGTTCCCTAGTCTTAGTAGCAAGCTCTCCTGCTTTTCTTCCTATCTCCTCATAATTTAAATTCCTTAAACTAGTTGATATTCCGTTCCATTGTCCGCTTATTTCCTCATTAGCAAACGCTCTTACGTTTAAATATATCTGAGAATATCTGTACTCTCCCTTTCTATTCCCACTAGTTAAAAGGACTTTTTTACCAACTTTAATTGATAAGGATCCAGAAATCCTTTTAGCTCCCTCATCCAATGCAGAGTTTATGGCCCCCTCAGCTATGTCAATAGCTTTATCCCCGATTTCTGAGAGCTCACTATCATAGAGGCCTGGGATGGCCTCATATTCCACTCTTCCCCTTGGAAGGCTAACATAATGCCTATAAGGCTCTAATTTTTCGGCTTTCTCTATTATTCGACTTAAGTTTCTTATGAGCTCCTCCTCCTTTATGTTTTCGAAATTCGCTGTTATCCTTCTTCCTTTATAACCTAGATAGATGAGCACCTTGCACGTATCCAGATAATTGTTTACAGTCACGTTATTATTTGAGAATCGAATAATAGTTGACGTCTCTCTTATTCCCCTCCCAGAAAAGTCTTCAACTCCTTGTTTTTCGGCCTTCTTTAGCGCCTTTTCAAGTAATTCTTCCAAAAACAACGTCTGAATCATTTTCGAACACCAACTTTTATACCCCTAAATCTCAAGTGAGGCCCGCCTGTCCACACCGGGACCCCCTGTATCGGGTCCCCCTTTCCACAAATAGCTGCCCAAAAATCGAGATCCCTCCCCCTAGCATCAAGCTTATTAAGTAGCTCGAATGTTGTAACTTCTATTACAGGATGTATGATCGGGTCCTTTATTTCTCCGTTCTCTATTAGATAAGACTCAAGACCAACATATCTTTGGTTAATTCTTCTGTCATCTATATTCCACTCCATAAACGACTTTATATAAACCCCTCTTCTAACGTCCTCGAGCAATTCTTCAAAGCTGTAACTTCCTGGCTCAAAGAACGTATTGCTCATTCTCACTATAGGCTCCGCTGAGTAACCTGAGGCCCTGGCAGCCCCATTGCTCTTAACTCCCATTTTAGCAGCCGTCTCTCTGTTATGTAAAAGCTCCTCCACTCTCCCCTCTCTAATCAGTTCTCTCTTCCTAGCTCTAACCCCTTCGTCATCATATAGGTAATAGCCAAAGGACGAAAGAATTACTGGATTATCGGAGACAAAGACTTCATCGCTGCCTATTTTCATCCCTATTTCTTCTGGTCTGAGGTAAGACTCACCAGCTTGAGCCGCCTCTCTTCCTAAAATTCTATCGGCCTCAAATGGATGTCCAACAGCTTCATGAGCTATTATGCCGGCTACCTCAGGGCCTACTATTAAATCCATCTCCTCATCCTTAGGCGCTCCTCTTCCCCTAAGCACAGTATTCCTCAGAGCATTAACATCATCCTTAATCCTCCCCTCCATATTCCTGCTTAGAATCACCTCCCATCCTCCACTTGCACCTACGCGTCCTATTCTTTGGATAGTCCTAGAATTTCCGACACATGTTAAGACATATTCACCGGATACTCTGGGAATCTTTGAGGTTATAGAGCTCCCTTCGCTACTTTCAAATCTCTTCTCCTCCACGGTATATTCCAGTTTTAACGCCCTAAACGGGAACTTTACATCGTTTTCTTTTTCAATTATTTCTTCGTCTAAGCTCTTTAGAAACTCTATTTTCTCAGATAAGTCCACGTTCTTCCATTTTATCTTTTCAGCGACCAGATAATCAACTTCATTTGTCTCTGAAGGCGCAAATTTTACAGGACTTTTAACCAGCTTAGATGAGGCCCTTGCTAGCCTAATGCATCTCTCAACGACATCAATTACTGAGCTTTCAGTTAAGATATTCGTCGCCGCGAATCCTAAACAACCATTTACCAGAACCCTGACACACAATCCGCTTTCATCGGTTCCTCTAAAGGCCTCGAGTTTTCCATTTTTAAGGATTATTTCCTCGCGAATTATCCTATGGGCCCTTACCTCGGTGTATTCGGCCCCTAATGTTAAAGCTTTATCTATTATAACCCCAGATAGGATCTCAAAAGACATTCGGATCACTCAAGCCATCATTCGCCATACTATTTGAAAAGATTTATCAAAAAATTCTTTAAATAGATGATGTGATCATCCAAAGGAAAATAAAGCTAATAGCCTTTGATCTGGACGGAACGCTTGTTAAAGAGGACAGTAGTTGGGGAAAAATTCACAAGCACTTCAACACCGTTGAGAGTGAGAGGAGGAATTTAAAGTTATATCTCATGGGAGAGATAAGTTACAAGGAGTTTATGAGGAGGGACATAGCCTCATGGCCTAAGCCATTGAGAATAGATGATATCAGGCGAATTCTTTTGGATTACGAGTTGACTGAAGGTTCTATTGAGACTATAAAGGAATTGAGGGAGATGGAAATAAGTACTGCGATAATATCCGCTGGGATAGATATATTGGCTGAAGATGTGGCCAAAAAACTTGGAATAGATTATGTCATTGCTAATGGCTTAGAGGTTGATGAAAATGGATTATTAACCGGTGAAGGAATAGAAAGAGTGGACCTATTAAGAAAGGATAAAGCTTTCATTAACCTAGTTAAGCAACTTGGAATAGATTTAAGGGAAACAGTAGCTGTGGGAGATAGCTGGTATGACTGGACTCTTTTAAGGTGTTCTGGAGTGGGCATAGCTTTAGGAAACGACCCAGAATTATTAAGAACGGCCGATTTATCGGCTAACTCTATAAGGGAAATTCCCTTTATAATTAGGAAAATCAGCTTATTCCTGTAAGAGCTCCATTTTAACAGGCTCCTTGAGCTTTAGATGTTCACTCAGGCTTTTATACCTATTTCTGACGGTAACCTCTGTTATATTGGCTGCTATCGCTATATCTCTTTGGGTCTTCTTGACATTTAACAGAACACATGCGTAATAAACAGCTGCTGCGGCTAATCCAACAGGATCCTTTCCTGCCGTTAATCTTCTCTTTTGAGCTAATTTGATTATTTTCTCAGCCTCGAGCATAACCTTCTTATCTAGCCCAGCGCTTGCGCATATTCTTCTAACATATTGTAGGGGATTTGCAAGAGGCATTCTTAAATCCAGGTTTCTAATGAGCATTCTGTAGCATCTGGCTAAGTCCTTTTTACTTCTCCCAGATGCTTGCGCTACTTCTCTCAAGGTTCTTGGAATGCGATAATATCTTAGGGCAGCATAAAGCGCTGCGGCAATTATAGTGTCTATCGCTCTTCCCCTTACTAGATCCTTCTCCAGGGCCATCCTATAAATGTAGGAAGCCCTCTCTAAAATATCTCTTGGAAGATCTAGTTTCTCTCCCAGTTTATTTAGCTCATTTAATGCGTGAATTAAATTTCTCTCGATGGATCCGTATATGCTGATTCTCCTTTGCCATTTTCTCAACCTGTTTACATCGCCCTTCATCCTAGCCGTTATTTTTCTCCCCATGGAATCCTCATTCTCGGTTCCTATAAGAGTTGACAATCCCTTATCCTGGATTAAAAGACTTTGGGGCAAACCAACTCTAGATCTATCCCTTTCCTCACCCTCAAAACTTCTCCACTCAGGGCCTCTTTCTATGTTTTCAACCATGACAACGCTTCCACAATCAGCGCAAACAAGCTCTCCTCTCTCCTTATTTAATATAAATTTAGTTCCACCACAATGCGGGCACTTCAGGCCCGATATAGTTACAAAGGACTCACTCATTTAGTTTTCACCTCCAATAAAATAACCCCTTAGAAATATCATTCACCTATATATAAACATTTCTAAACTTATATATGAACCATATGGACCACGGGACCATGTGTCTCCTTATTTAAACTTTTCTGAAAGACAATAATTGGTGACTATTATTGAAGAAATTTATAATTAAATCAGCTTTAGCAGTCCTTATTTTATCCCTTTTCGCGATCCAGCAAACAACAGCTCAAGTTGAGATACTGCCGTTTTCAAGTTACCACGTACTCCCTCTAAATAGGATCCTTTATCCAAGATTGGGGGCTCCTGCGTTTTTAACTCCAGGTGATATCTTTGAGATATATTTAAAATATGTTCCTGAAGAAGCTGGCCCAAATCCAGAGGAAGTAATGTGGAACGCCAAAATCTCATCAATTTTCGTCGAACAAGAGTTTCCATTAGAAATACTCAACAAGGAATACGTTCCAGAGAAGGAGATGTGGATTTTGACTGTAAGATCACCAATCAGCGTACCTACATCCCTTTACAACTTAACGGTATATGCTGGTGAGCTCTCTTATACTGAGCCGAACTCGGTTTACATAGATGAAAGGGGATTTAATAGACCGCTTAATGTGGCCGTCTTCACGGACTCTCATATAGGGTTCAGAAAATACAGCCAGAGGATAAACACCTATGTAACAGAGGCTGTTCTCAGGGCTATGAACTCCCTGGAGGAGATAGAAATAATCTTGCATTCCGGAGACTTAGTGGATGGAGCTTTAGACGAAAGCACGTGGCAATATGTCTATAACCTACTTGCCAAGCTTAGAAAGCCGATTATACTAACTCAGGGTAACGCGGATCATTTTGTCATAGAGAAGGGATTTTATTGGTGGGAAAAGTATCTTTGTCCCCTTTATAAAGGAATAGACATTGGAAGCTATCACATAGTATCTATGGACTCTGACACGGGAAGGGTTTCGGATGAGCAATTAGATTGGATCGAACGAGATCTAGAACTCCATAGAGAAAGTCTTATGAAAATCTTGGTGCTTCATCATCCGTACTGGGATCCCAACGAGGTCTCTCCAAACGTCATAGAAAGACTTCCAAGCATGTTGGTCAATTATGGCGTAAGCTTGGTCCTCATGGGTCACAGACATATAGATGAAATAAGAACTCCGCCAGAAGTCCCGACATTAAGCATAACCACGACATCAACAGCCGCTACCAATCAATATAGAGGCTTTAGGGTAATTACGCTTAATTTATCAGAAATCTCCTACACAGAAATGAGCATTCCATGGACTACAGTTAATGTGACATATCTTCAAATAAACGACGGATCCTCAAGCGGGATGGCCATAAAGGTTCAAAATGGACTAGAGGAACCTAAGAATTTTGTGCTGCCTATCTTACTTAAGCCCATGAACGTTTCCCTAACTGTTGAAAACGCTGAGGTTTTAATAGACAACCTCACTCCAAAGGCTAGAGCTATAGAGGTTAAAGCTGTTCTTAACCCTGGTGAAACGAAAATAATTAAGGTGTACGAGGAAGAGGATCTTACTCCTCCTGAAATCCAATTAAGTGTTGAAATTGAGAACAGGACCGTTAAGGTGTCTTTTAACGCAACTGATATTGGTCTCGGAGTTTTAGATAAGAGGCTTTATATAAGCCCTGACAATGAGACATGGACGGAAATCAAGCCAATTTATGAGGATTTCGTTCCCAAATGGATATTTACAATTGAAGAGGATGTAGTTTATCTAAAAGCTGTAGCAAGCGACGCTTCCGGATTAGAGAGCATGGAGTTCAGGAGTATAGTTTTAGTTCCTTCTCCCCCAACTCCGACACCTACACCTACCCCAAGTCCATCTCCCACGCCAACTCCAACACCTGCCCCTGTTGAGGGAACAATGTTGATCATC
>CAYLIY010000060.1:0-3539 GCA_964384015.1 uncultured Nitrososphaeria archaeon
CCCTAAAGCTTTTGCTTGAGCATCCAACACCTTCCTAGGTAAGCCGTGGCCCCTGGACCTAAATCCATCCTCATCCAGCATGCTGAATAGATATTTAACCTTGAAGCCCATTTTTAGGGCTCTGTAAAGCGCTAGACAACTATCTTTACCGCCACTCCAAGAAACAAAAACCAGCATTCGTCCTCACAATCCATAACTCAACTTCATGGATAAAAGATAAACCTAGATGACTTAACATCCTCATTAAGACAAGGGGCTTATGAAGCTATAAGCCCTGAGAATAGGTCCAGAGTTATGGCGGAACTCGCTCACCAGAGGTTTGGTATATCTTTCTTATGGAGGAGATGCCATGTGAGAGATTAAGCTGGTTAAACTGTGAGCTTCCCTATCCCCCTGCAGAATCCCTACTTAGGGAGTAAGCAGTATACTTCGAGCTCTTACACTACTTTGCACGGTCAGGATTCCGAGACTCCTCAGCTGGAAATTTAGGTCGGGAGATTTTAGATGGGTGTTCTTAAGTGGGAAGGGTACGCGCCTACCATTCATCTCCTCCACTTCGCGATGCTTTTTGGTAAAATTTTTTATTTTCACCAAAATAAATACTCACTTGGTGAAAAAGATGGAGATAGAGGTAAGGAGGGTGGACCCTCAAGGTAGGATTTTATTGCCTAGCAAGTGGAGGAAGGAGGTTTTAGGCAGGGAAAATGAGGTTTTAATTATTTCTTTACCGGATAGACTCGAGGTTTTCCCTAGATCTGGTAACTTGGAGGAGTTTATCGACTCTGTCGAGGTTGATGTTCCTGAGGGGAAGTTCCTCAACTACCATGATCTTAGAAATGCGTTGAGGAGAAGGTATGGATGAGGTTCATAGATTCGAACGTTTTTATCTACGCTATCCTAAAGCCTAAAAGAAAGCTTAGTAGAGAAGAGGAGGAGAGGAAAAGGAGGGCTAAGAGAATATACGACAGAGTGAATAGAGGGGAGGAGGTTGTTACGTCCATTATCCATCTCTCTGAGATATCGAATATCCTGGAGGACGTCGCTGGCTCATCGTATTCGGTGAAGTTCGCTAGAGCATTATTGAGCAAGAAAAACATAAAGTTTTTATCGGTTAGCTACGAGGATTATTTGCTGGCTACAGCCATAGCGGAGGATAGGAAAGTGAGTTTAAACGATGCGCTTGCCTACGTCTTGATGAAAAAGAGCGGGCTAAAGGAAATATACTCGTTCGACAAGCACTTCGACAACCTAGACGTTAAGAGACTGGAGGAATGAGCGTAACACAGGGTCTTGAAGGAGGAAAGGCAAGAGACAAAGCGAGTCCCCTCTTAGTTATTTAGTTCGATCGAGGTTGCCCTATTCGGCGGCTTTTTCTCAACAATGGATCAACCTAAAGCTCATTTGCCCTCACCACGCTGCACATGGAGGCAAATTACCAGATTAGCGGAGATGTGATGATTCTAAGGGCAAAAACTACTGCAGCATTACATCTTGGCGTTATATACAAGAAATGTTCTCCTTCCGGTCAACCGACCTATCTCACGGGATGATCGCTTAAGCTGGTTTTATTTATTTAACATAAAAACTGGGTTTATTTGCGCGCGCATAGTACACGTACCTATTTTCAAATCATATCGTTGTTAATAAACCTATCATCGGCATTTTACCAGCGAAGCATGAGGCGCTGTCCGCAGATCGCGATAAAATGTTAACGGATTCATGTCTAGGTTAACATTGTGCTAAGAGCTTGACAAGCTATGATGTCACTTTACTTATTATCTCGATTTATGATTCATAAGAAAGCCTAAAGAAGCGCGAATTACGTTCATTTAAAGGCGGATTATGGCCAGGAGAATTAAGCGCCTAAATGTGGGACCAGACATAGGGATTAGGAAACTGGGCAACCAATACCATGCGAATTATATGGCGGAAGTTGCCCCTTTAGCCGAGTTTTAAATTGGCTTTTTGTGTTATTATGTATAGAAGTGATATAATGGTCTCCAATCCTGCTAAGAAAGAGGCATGGGAAAAGCTTAAGAAGTTAGGCGTGGATAAACTTTGGAAATTAACGTTGGACGAGATAACGAAGGCTTATAGTGAGTTCATTGAAGGGAAATCAAAATGTAACATAGTAGTGTTGATAAGCGAACGGGATTATTTCCACGAGTTTTATGAATGCTTCTTGAAGCCCAGTTTTCCAGACGATATTGCCCATTTCATGGTTGTGAGCGGATATTACTTGAGGAAGTACTCCAAGGAGATAAAACAGAGGATGATATTCCTCGAGAATGGGCTATGGTGGTTGACCGCCCTGCCTAAATCCAGGGCCTATAAAGCCAGGCTCATAAGGGATCTCTTTCAGGCAGCGGTGGAAAATGGAAAATTCTTGATTCTATGCGGCAAGGGGCTTAATGTTCTCAGTTTTAGAGATCTCCTTCCATCAGCGTATTCTGGCGAACCTATTCCGGAAATTAAGGATATAGAGCTGAAATTCCCTTAAAGGATTCGTCTAATCCCTGAGATACCCTGTCTTGTTAGAGTAAAAACCGATTCTTAGTCTAGGGAACTAAAACTAAGATTTTAGGCAGTTTTAGAGTTTAGGGTTGTGAAAATTTAAATAAATAGATTAACAGCGGTTAAAATTTAGATCCCAAGGGCTCAGCGACTTTAAGGTTAAACAATCCGCTAATTAGAATTAAAAGTTGGCATAACATGAGAGATATTATAAGGTGATTAAATGAACAAGGATCAAATCTTAGGAGCAGGGGTACTCATAGGGAGTATATTGGGGATAATAGCCTATTTTTGGCTAATTTTTATGTCTCCCTGGAGCGCTTTAGTCATTCAAGTCACAATATTCGCAGCCGTTGCTGCGATTTTGGGGATATTGGCTTGGATAGGATATACCTTAGCAACAACCCCTCCTCCAAAGCCGATAGAGGAGATAGAGAAGGAATTAGAGAAAGAGCTTAAAGAGATGGAGACTGAGACTAAGGAGAAGGAGAAAAGTGAGGTTTAATACTTTTAACTTAGTTTTATCCCTCCCCGAACAATAGTCTTACTAGCCAATGAAACCTCTGAATTCCTGCCAATAATATCTCCCTGGGAGCAACAGCCTCTATCAGCTCTTTTAAGTCCTTTTTTGTTATAATTCTTAACCTAGTGTACGTAATAGCTGAAAGCACAAGTATCATCGGCGCTCCTAGTAATAACGGAAGGTCTGCAAGGTAACTGGTCAAGCTCAAAATAGCAGGAACCCCAATTAATATTACATGCTCTCGAGGGCTCATTTTAAAGCTCATCTTTCCGGCTAGGTAGACGGCTCCTGCTAATCCAGTTATCGATCCCAATAAATAAGCACAACTTGTCCCAATCTCGCCAAATCCTGGGGTGAGCGATATATAAAATAAAGTCCTGGGAATATTAACGGCTAATCCAAGCGTTAGAACAATGCTGTAAACTCCATGGGCATATGCTAGAATGCTCACTCCAGAGACAAACACCATGGGCAGGATGCCGGTTAACAGGATGGCTAAGGG
>CAYLIY010000060.1:3549-6079 GCA_964384015.1 uncultured Nitrososphaeria archaeon
GTAGGTGAGCCCCGGCGTATCTCTCCCCGAAAAGCCCTAAAACTAAATCTCCATATACAGCTAAAGACATGGCTAGAGGGGCTGTTATTGCTAAGGATATTTTGATAACTCGTGAAGCTAGTTTTTCTCTCCCGCTACTCATTCCGCTTAACACAGGATAAGCTACCCCCATCACGGATAAATGCAACATGAGAATAACGCTTGCCACGGAATACGCTATATGATATAAGCCTGCTTGGGCTGCACTTTGAAAGCCGTATACCGTGACCACTCCTAACCCTGTACCGAGAGCTTGGGCTAGGTTTGGTATCCACCTGGCCATTCCTGCCTTTAACAAGTGAGCGGTTTCATTTAAGCCAATTTTTGTTTTCATAAGCAATCTTGACCTCATAGATATTATTCCGTAAATAATTGCCGCTATTACTGCTGGTATAACGTAACCTAGAACTATTCCAAATGCTTTAAGGCCAATGATGACAAGAAAGGTTCCGAATAAGAGCTTGGCTGCGTAGGATATGAACCTCACAAACATTATGGTCTTAGTCCTCAGAATAGACGTGTAAACCGCTATGAAAAGTTGCGTTATTGAATGAGTTATTATTAAAACAACCATCACTGGGACAAAATACCAAGGTATATCAAGTAAACGGCTTATATATCCCTGAAAAATAAGGATGAAGCCGGTAGCTATACCGGAGGTCAAGATCAATATGATTAACCCGATCATCACGTAAGTTCTAAATTTCCCCATATCTTGCTCAGCTATCGCTTTTCCAAGGAATCTCTTAATCCCAGCCGGTATTCCCAAAATCGCGATGGAAGAGATTATTAAGGCGATATTCACAATAGTAGAGGCAATTCCTACGTCCTCAGGCAACGTAAGCTTGGATACTATCAGCCAGTAAACATAGCCGAGAGCGCTAACTATTAGTGAGCTAACGTAAAGATACAAGGCGCCGCGTGTTACCTCCTTGAGCTTTGATCCCTGGATTTCTGGATCCTCGTTCAATTCTTTCGCCTTAATTAATATAAAGGCAGCTTCCTGTTTAAATTAGCATATTTGCATCACAAGCCCCTTACTAGGCATAAAATCCTGATGAGAAAAAGATTAAAGGGATCAAGTAATGCTGATTAAATTAAGAGGCGGTGTTCCACCATTGGCCATAGCGAGATATAGAAACATTATACCGTCGATAGTCATAATAACTCTCATCATCTTGATGATCGGGTACATGCTTTATGTGAACGTGTCTGAGCTCCAGGTTAAGGGAGAAATAAAAATAGAGTCTTTAACGCCCATTCCAGAAAACAGGACGATAATAGCTGTTGTAAGGAACGTGGGAAACGTTACGGTCTCATCAGAAAAGGCGTATATTACTCTCCCAAGTGGAGCAACAATTATTGGCTTAATTCCATACATCGAGATTAAGCCTGGGGAAGTCAAAATTTTGTCGATAGATGTATCAGAATACCTTTTCTTGGCATTAACTGAGCCGGGAGTCTACGTGGTTGAACTTCAGTTCTCACATGGAGCTGTAGATAAGGCAAGCTTCAATATTCCCTAAACGCTTATTTTAAGTGGAACAATGCCTAGAAGAAAATCAACACCCATCATTTTGCTACTGTTATCATTGATGATTCTCCTCCTTATCAACTTCCTTGCAAAAGGAGAGGTTTTCAGGGGAAACCCCTATGTTGTTCTTCCGTTAATTCTTTTAATTCCTTTGCTTTGTTTTGCCCTCTGGATAAGCCTAGAAATGGCTGTTAGGTAAGACCCACCAGACCAATAATATTTCTAAAAACATAATTTGCCTCTAGAAATAGGGCTAGTAGGAAAATCAGAAAGCATCTCCCGCACTCAATGTTAGTGGTATCGTTGATCACGTAAATAAGTCCTAGAGGATAAATTACATGAAGCGGGAGGAGAAGAAAGATCCTATTAAATGGTTCTAAGTGAACGAACGGCAATAATAATGATAAAATAATCGTCCAAACTGATAAAATTCTACTTATACAATCATCCTTTATAAAAAGCAAGACTGTTCCAGCGATGCTCAGGGATAAAACAAACCAGTTACTGTAGACTCCAGCTAGATAAAACATGAACAAATTCTCCAAATTTAACCAGAAATCCTCAACCCACATTGGATGAATCCAGCCTAGGCTATATACTCTAACTGCTGCTTTAAGCCACCGAACATGTTATATCCTACTTCCTTTAATAAATCAGCTAAAGCGTTGCCAGACAAGATGAATAATAGCCCTTTTGTCTCCTCTTTTTTAGGAATCTTCTTGAAGGCTCTTCTTCTGATGAGAATTAAAACAAGGCATAAAAATAACGCGGCCATGTACACGTCCCAAAACCATGGATGGGTAAACAACATCGCTATTGAGAAAAGGATTGATAGAGCTAATGGTGCTGATTTCCCCGTTTTTAAATATCTAGATAGGAGAGATAAGGATAACAAACATTCTGCCCATGCAAGCCAATTTGCGTAAAAGCCCCCATATGTCCCGCCTACTGTAAGGA
>CAYLIY010000061.1:0-5769 GCA_964384015.1 uncultured Nitrososphaeria archaeon
CATAAGGAAAAGAGTGAGAAAGCTCGATGAAAAGGGAATTATAAGGAAATATACGATAGAGGTAGACTTAAAGAAGCTAGGTTTTGAAGTAAACGTCCTTATAGGACTGGATACAAGACCAGAAGACTACATTTCGGTTTTGGAGAAGCTGAAGGAAATGGATGAAGTGATGAGCCTTTACTCATCAAGTGGGAATCACATGATCCTAATGAAGTGCTGGTTTAGGAGTTCAAAGGAGTTAGCGGATTTCATTAAGACCTTAAAAGGTATAAGGGGAGTTACAAGAGTTTGCCCTGCCATAATATTGGAGAAAATCAAATAGCAGCCAAGCTTTAATGATGTTTTAGCCTCTCACAATCGCTCATGAAGTTAATCATAACCGCGTTGGTGGTTTAGCAGGCTAATAATTGAGTTAAGCGAAGGGGAACTTATAAGCTAAGTCTTTATCGGGGATTCTTAAATACGTTCATGATTAAAGAGCTTTGGATTGAAGGGATATCTACCTTTCCTACTTAGAGGAGAGGAAATATTATTTCCGAGAAACGATCAAGATAATCAAGCAGTTATCGAAACTAAGAAAAGATCGAATAGAGGAGAACTTTACGTGACAAACATGAGGATAATACTCGTTTCAAAGAGAATATTCAGGAAGAATATTTCCCACAGCCTATGGTTCAGGTATATATCAGGGGTCGAAATGGTTGGCTTTTGGATATGGAGACATATTTTAATAATCTACGGGGCAGGAGACATGCCAAGGGAGATAAAGATAAAAACCAAACATCTGAGAGAGGTCTATAACCTGCTTTTATGGCTTTTATCCGGAAATAGAGCGAAATTTTCATCCTCCATAGCCCCCCTCTAGTTTAATGAAAATTGGAGAGTTAACTTTTGTTATAAACACCATGGCTTCATCTGTCCCTAACCTCGCTAACTTGATGACTTGATCTGAATTTAAGCCTGCAATGCGCTTTAAAAGATCTAAATCCCTGCTAAGTCCAAGTTTCATGCATATGATCGCGGATATTTGCCCTAATATGCCAGCTTGAATGGCTGATGGAGTTCTGCTCACGATCCACACCGATTCTCCGTATTTTTCCATTTCCCTCAACATTCTCTCAACCCGTTGAGCACCAGTCCTTGATCTAAAGCACGTTAGGTCGTGAACGTCGTCGATAAGAGTTACATGGAGGTTTCTTTTACAAGGATTTCTCTTCCTATATTCGTGGATAAACTTTAAGATAGAGCAAATTACTATGTTTATCTCTCCGCTAGAGGGAATGGATGATAGATCAAGCACGAAATTTCCCCTCATCAGCTCATTCATTCCAAGTTTCCTAACATTAATTTTTAAGGGTCTTTTAGGCATTATTTCCTTCAGTAATGAGATTAAAAGGGAAACTCTGAAACTATCAATTCCTTTATAGACTTTCTTAGCTAAAGGGTTAAGCTTAACCTTTAAGAAATTTACAAATTCCTTAAGTGATGGTTTTAAAAAATTTTCACGAGCTTTATCGATGAACTCGGTGAGCTCCTTCTTAACAATGATTCTTGTGATAAAGTCCATCTCCTCGGGCCATATTAAGGAAAAATAATCCTCCAGCTCATTAACCTCTATGAGCTCAAATGGATCTGCTAGGACTTGCTGAGGAGCTATGAGTTTAAAGCCATTTAGGTCCTTGTATTCCCCAAATCTATCGAAAATGAGGACTTTCCCCCCTAGTCTGGCATAACGCTCTGCCAATCTCCTCATAAACATCGTCTTTCCAGATTTAGCTGATCCGAATACTGCTACATGACCTGGGAATTCCTCAAACCTCATTTTAACCATTAAGCCGCTGTCAACTTGACTGCCAAGCACTATTGCTCGCTCATCTTTAGAGCAAAAAAAGCTCGCTATTAAGTCCCTAGAGGTATTAAACAGAGGTTTAATGAGCGGTGGCTCCACTAGTGAGCGAATTTCGTATATAGTCGTTTTTTCAGGGAGATACTGTCTTCTCTCGACTAAACACCTGGCTATATTAGTAACGCTCCACCTCCCTGCCGCCATTAACTTCAAGTTCGGGAATGCAGATGAGAACAAGAATTTAACGATCCTTGAATCATCTTCAAGTGAGCTATAGGCATCTTCACATGAGTCCATAGGCTTACTTAAGACTGTCAAAATACAGGAGAAGTTCCAACAGTCTTTATTTAGTAGAGAGATTGGGAAAGATGGGGGACTTAAGATCAGGTTATAAATGGCGAAAACTCCAGATCTCATAAGCCCTCTAACTAGACCTTCTAGCGCATTTCTATCTAGGTAATCTGAGGACTTTTTATGTGATTTTCTCGCTTTAAAAAATGTCATTGCCCTAAACTTCTCTCCTTCCTCGACTACTAAGCTGTTTTTAAACCTAAACCTCGGCCTTAAATTCCCAATTGGAATTCTGAGATCTTGTCCTTCAGGAATGGTCTTTACTATCGCTTGATCAAAAAGATCGCTTAAACATGCCTTCATTATTCTTTCAGTTTTTTTAAAAGCCTTCTTATCCTTAAAGCGAACTGAAAGCACTATCTCATAGAATAAATCCTTAACTGGCACGGATAACATAAACGTCTGAGCTTTTAAATCTCTTAAAACTTTTAGGAAAAGTGTCATCGACTTTCTTCTTCCTTTAGCTTCTTTTAGAATTAAGCTCACTAAACCGCCCCTTATCTTATCCGGCAAAATGGCCATGTCAGCTCCCCAATATGTGCTGAATTATCTGTTCTATTCTCCACTTTAAAGCCTCAAAAACAGCTGTTAAAACGCCTATGTAATGGAGGATGGTTAATATCATGGCTAGAGCGAAGACGGGAGCAAGATAGGGGTAAATCGATGAGAGGAGAACGATCAACATAAGCCAGTAAAGAGCTGATGATACTTTAAGAACCCTCAGTATACCATCATTCCTGTTGTTAAGAGCTAGGAAAATGGCTGGCAGGGATATTAGGAAAACCCATCCAGAAATCAGTTTAGCTACAAGTTCATTAACCCCATTAATTGCTAAAAAGATGAGCCTAGACATGAAGTAGCTAGCTAAGAGTGATACTATTGCCTTTAAGATAAATGACATCAACATAAAACCACCTATCTGTTCAATCTAAAACCGTCATTCCCAATTTTCAGCTCGATCTCAACGGATTTATCTGGAAGATGAGGACTTCTATAGACAACTAAAATTCGCGAATTCTGATCTTTTCCCCTTTTCATGTAGAAGGAGTATTTGAAGGAATAGCCAACCGGACTTCCCCCGAAGAACATAAGTCTCTTAGTCGATGGATCCTGGGATGCGTGATTGGTCACCATTGAAATTAAATCAATTTCAGTAGTTATGGCCAGAAGTCTTCCTAAGAGTTGATTAGATATGTTGGCTCTAGTCGGCAAGTTCGCTATATCACTTGAAACGGTATTCTTTATGAGCATTCCGAAACTGTCCAAGACAACTATCTTTATTCCCCTTTCCTTGATAAAACCAGCTAAAGAACTGAACTCTGGATCTATTAAATTATTCACCTTGAAGACCTGCTTACCTGATCCCTCTAGAGTTCCTTCAACGCCTAAAAGCGCCAAAAGTTTCACAGCATTACTTATCTCTAAGACGTAAACGGCTTTATCAGCATTATTGGCCTTAAGCTCAAAACCCGTTAGAAATAAATCAACAGCCCTCTCTAGAGCATCAATTGAATATTTTATCCCCAAATCCATTAAAACAGATTCAAACACCCTTAATACCTCCATTTTTTCCCTTCTTCCTCTTTTTCCCTTAACAGGGGCATATCTCTCAACGTTCACTTCCAGAACATCGAAGTCTAGGTTAAACCTTCTTTTAAAAACCTCTGTCCAATACTGATGAAAGCCCCTTAAAAATGACTTCTCAGTATCTATGAATAGGACATTCCCTCTGCTCTTGCGCATAAGCTCGATTGATAACTGATAACTAAATATGCTTTTTCCACTCTGTTTAGGGCCAAATATGTGTATAGATTCTCCCTCCCTTATCCCTCCAGCCAGCACCTTATTTAGCTCATCCATCTCCAGCTTATAGGCCAAGGATATCACCCGATCTCATGGCTTTTAAGCCTTTGGCGGATATTTTATAGGCCTGTTCCCCAAGGATTGTAAACTCATTAAGAAAGCCTTTTCTGCACAGGGCTTCAGCGATCGATTTTATTTTCCTTTCTCCATGTAGTAGGGCCATAAGGCCATTAGACCCTATTCCACAACAGTTATTAACAAGTTTAAGTATTTTTAGGGCCATCTTAAACTCATCCTCCGATAACTCGTAATTGTCCTTATATTCCCCCCTTACCCCCAGTGGAACGTATTTAATGGGCTTGAAAACCTCTTCATTACCCATTTTCCTCAAGATCGCCTTATCCTTCGCGATGATCTCAATTGGATGTAATTCTGCTACCTCATCATCAAGGGGCAATAGATCCTCCATTATTGTATAAAATCCCCTATCTCTTAACTTGATCACTAAATCCGAATTTAAATGCCTTAAATCCTTGTTAAACGGCCTGTTTGCTCTATCCACCACTATTAACACCTCTCTCGCTCTTATAGCTGAGAGTTCAAGCAGGAAGATTGCCTTGAAAACCCCCCTCTGTTGAACTGGCAACCATGAGAAGTCAAGAATGAAGTTTCCGTTTAGTATCGATTGAAGCTTAGGGTATTCTATGGCCTCGAAAATTCTGGCTACATCTCTGGTCAGAAAATTGTCTATTAATAGCTTGAGCGATAAGTAAATCGGCTTTTCTACTCCATTGCTTTCATCATAGAGTTTTTTAACCTCATCTAAAACCTCTAATGGGGAAGAGGATCCTGATTTAACTATAGCTGTTAAGGCCGGAATAAAAACTTCCCTCCACCTTCCATTATCATTAAAACTCTGTTCTAAAAGACGTTTAAGCCAAAAAACGTGCTCTTCAATAGTTATCCCATTCGGCTCAAAAATGGGGAATTTAAAGTCAATGCCAATTTTTAATGGGATAAAATCAGCTCTAATTCCAGGAACAAACTTACTATAAAAGCCCAAGTCATCGATTATTAATACCCTAAGGCCATTCCTGATAGCTTCAAGTATTATCGGAATGCTTACGTCTCTGTAACTCCTGCCGATTATCCTTATTCCATCAGCGAATTCCTTATCCCCAATATACAAATCGCCACATATACTTTCATCCATCATCTTAAACCCGACAGCCATTGATCCCACCTTAAGCCCAAATTTCAATTCAAATAGTGAGATAAAGCCTTTTTAAGGCTGTTTTAAAGTTTAAGTTTAAACTAGTGAGTTTAATGTTGAAATTAAGGATTAACAAATATCTTAATGGATTGAGACCAGATCCTGAAATATTAAGGCTTTTAACGGACCCAAATAACAGAGCTATTCTAAACCTATGTTCAGACAAGGCCAGAAGACCAACTGAGCTGGCAGAGATCCTTGGAAGAACAAGGCCAGCCGTAGATAAAAGGGCAAAACAACTAAAGGAGAAGAATTTATTATCAGATTTCTTTGATGAGAAGGGAAGAAAGTTCTATATAACGACTGATGTAGGAAGGTGGTATCTCGAGAATTATCCAGCAATCGGAGCGAAGAAGGAGATCTTAAGAAGACCCTACAGATTAACTGATCTTTTAATCCCTCTCTCAAGGATTCTTAAGCCATCCCTTTTCATTCTAATCTTATTTACAGTGGTAGCCATAGGGGGCTATGTAAATCTGGCTTATCAACATGGAAG
>CAYLIY010000062.1:0-3544 GCA_964384015.1 uncultured Nitrososphaeria archaeon
GTTCCTCTTTCTTCTAACATTTTTAATAGCATTTGGTTTAGGTTATCCAATACTTTTGGATTTCTTCCCTCAGTTAGATCCTTTTAGGTTTATTTTAGATCAGGTTTACCTGTTCGGAGCTTGGATAGGCTTTAGCATCCTTACGCTCCCCTGGATTGTTAGCTTCTTAAAAGGCCCCTTCTTTTTCCTTTTTCTTGGGGCGTCCGCATTTTACAGCAGGATTTGGTGTAAAATTTGTCCCTTTGAGATCCTCATGTCACCCTTAAATAAAGTAAGCATCTTTAAACTAAAAATAAATGAAAATACCTGCATTAAGTGCCGGAAATGCGTTAAATCATGTCAGATGGGGTTAAACCCGGTTACCAATGAAATTAATAGCATTTACTGCATTCGATGCCTTAACTGTCTAGAGCTTTGTCCAGCTAATGCTATAAAGGTCGCTTTGAGAATTCTTAATGGCTGAACGCCAACTAATTAGTGGTGTTGGATTTTGAACAAGAGAAGGGAGTTCATTAAGCTCGCCCTTCTAATCCTGATGGCTGGGGCCATGTCAACAGTCATTTATTTATTATCTATATCTAAACCTATTCGGATAGCTGAGGTTAAAGAGATGGGGGCCTTCGAGGTAGGCGGTAAGAAGATAAAGCTTCCTCCACCCAAGCTTAAGGGTGTTATGAGCGTTGAGGAGGCCATACATAGGAGGAGATCCAAGAGGAAATTTTACGACGAGCCTATTAAAATGGAGCAACTTTCAAACCTCCTTTGGTCTGCTCAGGGAATAACCGATCCCGTAAATATGTTTAGAGCTGCCCCTTCTGCTGGAGCGACTTATCCATTTGAGGTTTATGTAGTTGTTAAGAAGGGAGGAGTCGAAGGACTGAACGCAGGAGTGTACCATTACATCCCCCATGAGCACGCATTAGAGCTATGTTTTGAGGAGGATATAGTTAAAGAGCTAACTTTTGCTGCCCTGAATCAGGAGTGGGTCTATGAGGCGCCTATAAATATAGTCCTAGCTGCCGTCTATGAAAGAACGACTTGGAGATACGGTGAGAGAGGTGAAAGATATGTCCATATGGAGGCTGGACACATAGGGCAGAACATATATTTGCAAGCCACAAGCCTAGGGCTTGGAACTGTTGTGATAGGAGCCTTTTTTGATGATAGAGTCCAGAGGCTTTTAAAACTTCCATCTGATCAGAAACCCCTTTATATCCTACCGGTCGGCAAACCAAGGGAATAGCGAAACAAAATTATGAATTAAACTATTAAAGCAAGTGGGCAATATGCGACCCAGCTAGCCATGAGCCTAAACGAATTTATACCCCAATTTACCCAATACTCTTGTGAGGGCGGGTCCGACCAAGGAATAATGAGGAAAGGAGCGGATTCTGACCTATGATGATATTTTGTTCATTATTATCTTTTTGTGACCTAAATTCGGTGTGATTAGCCCTTATTATCATGATAAGAGGTTAAACAACTTAGTTAAATTCTAAGGGATACCATTGTTATTAGGGATCCCGTTGAGCCTAAAATTAGCGATGGCTCTAGTGACAGGCTTGCTTATAGGGATAGTTGTCGGAAATACCTACATTCAGATACCTGTTTTTGTAGAGAGGCCTACAATAACTGTTGTTAAGACCTTAACAGAAACCCTAACAACTGCTTTAACACACACCACCACTCAGACGATAACCTTAACCATAACAACCACGGTAATACCAAGGCCATTTAGCGAGGCCATCTCATTGGAAATCTACGTTTATGATTACAAACATGATGAAAGCTATGAAATAACCCTTAAAATGGATATATGCGATTTTTTAGAATCCCTTTACTCAGATAAGGATAGATATCTTTACGAGAACAGATATAAGGAGATCATAACGAAAATGGTGTTATCTTACGCAGAGGATCATCATATAAGGGAACTAGTGAGGATTATCAGGGAGATAAGCGGCGATGATGATGAGCTATTTGCCAATTTAGCTTTACAAGTGACAAAATTCATGACCTATTATGATGCAAACGTGAGCTACATTAAAAATCCAGCTCAATTGTTAGCGGAGAGAACAGGGGTTTGTGTGGAATTCTCTCTTCTTTATGCATCGATCCTTAAGGCAGGAGGATTAAAAGTCGCTATAATCGATGCAAAAGTCACAAATGTCGAAAGAGGAGTTTATAATGGATCCCATATGATGGTGGGTGTTGCCCTTCCGAGGCTAACTGCCCCGTTTAGGTACCACAGATATTTTAGGGAGAATTATGGATGGCCTCTTGACGCTAACGTGGTTGTAAATGGGGTTAGATATTTCTTGGCGGAGCCAACATCTCATCAAGAACTTGGGGTACATAATGCTAGAAATTCCTGTATCCTTCCAGATCAAATTAAGAACTTCTACCCATCCTTCGTTGGGGAGCACACATGGGATGAGGTAACACTTCAGGAAGTTATACTCATTCCTTAAAATTAGGTAAATATCTTTACCCTTATCTCGGGATATCCCCTGACCTCAATGCCTTCCTCTAATGGTTTGCGCACGAGCCTTAATTCCTTAATCCTCACCACAGCCTTTATGTCTTCAAGATATTCCTCGATAACATCTGCATATTTTTCCGTGTATATTACGGCTTTTTCTACAGTTGCCGAAAGAGGTATTCCCATATTTGCTTTTAACCTCCTAAGCTCAGCTATTGTCCAAATTATCGATCCTCCCTTATCCTCAGCTTCGTCATCCACCATTTTCTCGTTAAAAGAGGGCCAGGGCGTTACGTGAATGCTCTTATAGCCTTTATTTCTGGCGTATATCCTTTGGTAGATCTCCTCAACTATATGGGGAGTGAATGGCGCAAGCAGTTGAAGAAATCTAAACAAAGCCTCATATAGGGTGTATCTCGCTGCTTCCTTGCTTTCTGGATTTGCTTCTTGATAAAGCCTGTGCTTAACAGCTTCTATGTAGTGATCACAAAAAACATGCCAGAAAAATTGTCTAATTGATTCAAGGGCTACATTGAACTGGAACTCCTCCATGGCTTTTGTAACATCTCTTGTAAGCTTCTCCAGCTTGCTTAAAAGCCATTTATCAATTATGCTTAATTTTTGAGGGAGTTTTATCTCATGATCTTTTATATGGAAACTCACAAACCTAGAGGCATTCCACAGTTTTAAGAGAAACCTCCATCCATAATCCACGTCCTCCCATCGGAATGGGATATCTGATCCAGTAGATCCGCTTGCATATGCCCATTGCCTCAGAGCGTCGGCTCCATATTTCTCTATAACCTCCCTTGCCTCCACGTAATTACCGTATGATTTATGCATCATCCTTCCATCGGTACCTCTGACCATTCCGTTAATCAATGCTGTCTTAAACTGAGGTTTCCCGAATAAGATTATGCCCCTGACAAGCAGATAGTAATCCCAAGTTCTGATTATATCATATCCGTTTGGTTGGAGGTCTGCTGGAAATAACCTTGAAAATAGCTTCATGTCGTCAGGCCAACCAGCGTGCACGGCGCAAGTTATGGAGGAGTCCATCCA
>CAYLIY010000062.1:3554-5699 GCA_964384015.1 uncultured Nitrososphaeria archaeon
CCGCCACATTTTGGACATGAACTTATTTTTGGAGGCTCAAATCTAGGATCGATTGGAAGCCAATCTTCCTCGGCTACTATAATCTCTCTACATTTCTCACAATACCACACTGGTATAGGCGTGGCAAAAACCCTTTGCCTAGATATAACCCAATCCCAGTCTAAGGACCTCACCCAGTTTATTAACCTGTTCTTTCCCCAATTTGGAATCCACTTGATCTCATCGGCCCATCTTATGATCTCATCAGCTAAGGCCCTAGTTTTCACAAACCACTGAGTTTTTACAAGTATCTCAACAGGAGAGTGACATCTCCAACAGGTGCCTATGCTCTGAAGAATCTCCTTTTCCTTGACAATCAACCCTTTTTCCCTGAGATCCATTACTATCCTCTTCTTACACTCATCTATCGTTAATTCGGAGTATTTCCCAGCAACGGCCGTCATTCTACCCCTTTCATCGATCGCCTTAATTATCGGGAGATTATATCTTTTCTGCCATTTTACATCCGATCTATCGCCAAAGGTGCAGATCATGACCACTCCCGTTCCAAAGCTTGGATCTACATCGCTGTCAGCAAAGACCTTTATTTCCCTATTGAAAAGAGGGACTATTAATTTCTTTCCTACGAGCTCCTTGTATCTATCATCTTCTGGATGAACAGCTGCTCCTACGCATGCCGGGAGCAGTTCAGGTCTTGTGGTGGCTATAACAACATATCCGTTAGAGCCCGCTATTTGGAATTTTATGTAATAAAGCTTTCCCCTCTTATTAACGTACTCCACTTCAGCCTCAGCTATCGCCGTTTCACACCTAGGGCACCAGAGAACAGGGTGTTCAGCTCTATATACAAAGCCTTTTTTATGCATGAGTATAAAGGAGAGTTGAGTCCTCCGCCAATAGTCAGGATCCATGGTTTTATACTCCAGGGACCAATCTATGGAATAACCTATCCTCTTCATTGCTGCCTTCATCTGTTCTATCCATTTCTCTGTTAATTTCACACACGTTTCCTTGAATTTCTTTATAGGCAGGTCCCTTTTACTGATCCCTAAGGTTTTTTCTGCCCTTACTTCAGTTGGTAAACCATGACAGTCCCACCCTTGGGGAAAATGAACGTTAAATCCCCGCATTCTCATGAATCTAGCCACAGCATCAAAGTAACACCAGTTCAAAGCATTTCCCATGTGGAATTCCCCGCTTGGATAGGGAGGCGGAGTATCTATCGAGTAAGTAGGCCTTTTAGTGTCGCTTTTATCAAATTTATATATTCCCCATTCCTCCCATTTCCTCTGCCATTTTTCCTCCACGGTTTTAAAGTCATACTCTTTTGGTAGGATCTCGTTAGCCATGGCTAAACCCTCTTAAACCAACTTAAATAACATAGGGAAAGATTGAGAATATCAATTATGTACAGACCTTGGGGAATGGCTAAAGGACTTGGTGTACCATCAACTCCCCCTACCAAGATAGGTGAAAAGGAGAATTTAAAAGCTTTATGGCGAATAAGCTTTCTTCAACCCTTTTAAATGAATAGCTCTTACAATCAAGCGTAGATCTTAGAATTTTAAACTTAGATAAGAGAACATGTGCTAGCGAGATTTATGTTAATAAATGTCAACCTATAATGGTTTACATAGATGATAAGTTTAACTGATAAGCAAACACTGGTGTGGAGGCTCTGGAGGAGAGGACTGAGCATCAGTAAAATAGCCACTAAATTGGGCATTTCGAGACAGGCCGTTCATAAAAACCTAAAAACGGCTAAAATAAAGATTTATAAAGCTTTAATTTCAACAGCTAAAGCAGCCAAAATAAATGTTAAGGAAATAGATGTAGACAAAGGGTTTTTGATGGGATGGAATCCTGGACTTAAGGTCAAAGTATATGTAACCTTCTCGCCACGTAATGGGGTTCAGGTGTGGTTTGAGCATAAGAGAGATTGTAAAAAGTGTCCATTTCATGATGAATGTTTAAAGATCCTTTTAACAGAGGCTGAGGAAAGAGAGATCCCCTTACCTAATGCTGATAAGCTAGAGCCGTCTCAACTAGCAGAGGTGTTCTTTAAGGAGCTGATGGGAAAATGATGCTCAGTTTTTGCAGACTTCCCCCTAACGGATTGTCTTTAGGTTCAAAAGATGTTCAGGT
>CAYLIY010000063.1:0-5597 GCA_964384015.1 uncultured Nitrososphaeria archaeon
CTATTGGTGCAATAGTAGCTGTAATAATTGTGGGAGCTGCCTTTTACTTCTTAACACAACCGAAAGAAGAGGTTATAGTAAACTGGGGGGCGAGATTAACAGAGCCTGAAATAATTTTCCTTGCTAAGAAATTTTATGAGAAATACGGAATTAAGTTAAACGTAATCTGGTATCCTACAGGAGTTGAACTGAGAGATGCCCTTATAGCGGGCGAGGTAGACTTTGCTGAGTTAGGCGTTACGCCCGCTATTACGGGCTTGTCCAGGTCAGATGATATGGTCATTTTATCCTTTGTAGAACATGGAGGAGGGAAATACAGAGTTGTCGTCAGAAAGGATTCTCCATATCAAACGATGGATGACTTGTTAGGGAAGAAAATAGCTGTAAAGATCGGATCTGGTTGTTATACAGCATTTTTGAAGTACGTTACCTCTAGGGGCTGGGACATAAAGGACTTTGAGGTCATAGATATGGGAGATGTCGATGCGATGGCGGCATTAGAGGCCGGATCTGTTGATGCTGTTGTTTACTGGGAGCCTATCCCTGCAATGCTCGTTACAAAGGGAGTGGCGAGGGAAATATTTAATTTCGAGGGATTCGTGGAGAATCCAGTTGTTTTCGCGTCAAGAAGAAGTTTTGTAGAGGCACATAAGGATATAACTGTTAAAATATTAGCCGCATGGATAGAGACCTTAGAGTTCTTAAGAAATAACCCGAAAGAGGCTGCTGAGATAGTTTCAAGGGAAATGGCGAAGAAAGGAATAGAAATTCCTCCCGAAGCGTATGAGCTCTCATTGTCCCACATGAACTACACAGCATGGGTGGAGCAGAGGGTTATAGACGAGTTCATTAAAATAGGTGACCTGCTTGTGGAAAAGGGCAAGATTCCCCCAGATTCAGTTAACTGGGATAAAGCCTTCGATTTCAGCTATTTAGAAGAGGCAACAAAGCTAGTAAAGGGATAAATATGATTAAAAGGAGGAGAATTCCCCTCCACGCATTTTATTCATTGGCTATTTTATTCAGCTTATGGGAGGTTATTGCAAGATTAGGGCTTGTAAGCCAATTCCTTCTTCCGCCTCCATCTAGCATAATCATCACGTGGATTGATCTGCTATCCCCATCCATGAACTATCTTCTTGAAAAGCACATTTTCTGTAGTTTCTACAGGTTAATGTACGGCTTTCTCTTAGCAGCTGCCTTAGGAATACCCTTAGGAATCCTTATGGGGATTTCTGATCCCGTTTATAAGCTGTTTTCTCCGGCATTAAGCCTTTTATATCCGATACCAAGCATTGCCTGGGTTCCTGTTGTAATCCTGTGGTTGGGATTAGGGGATATGACCATAATAACGATAATCTTCCTCTCAGCCATCTTTCCCATAGTATATAATGTAAGCATGGGGGTAAGGGGAGTTGATAAGAGGTATATATGGGCCGCTCAGATCATGGGGGCTAAAGGGTTTCACATTTTTACCAAGGTCTTAATTCCAGGGGCGTTCCCCTATATCGTGACAGGATTAAAGCTAGCAATGGGCGGTGGGTGGAGATCACTAGTTGCCGCGGAAATGCTTTCAGCAACGGCTTATGGAGTTGGATATATGATATTCGAGGCGAGGACCTTCCTAGCAGTTGAGGTCATGTTTAGTGGCATAATAACACTGGCCATAATAGGTTTCATCCTCGAGAGGGTGGTCTTCGGATTTATAGAGAGAAGAACCCTTGAAAGATGGGGGATGCTAAGAAGGTTTTAGCATGAAGAAGGTTAAAATAGAGGCCATAGGCGTTAAGAAGGTGTTTATAGATGAAAACACTGGAAGGGAAATAGTGGCCATTGAAAATATTTCCCTTAAGGTATATGAGCACGAATTTGCTGTTTTAATAGGGCCAAGCGGCGCTGGAAAGTCGACCTTTCTCTACTTAATAGCAGGTTTCGAAAAGCCGACAAGAGGGCAGATATTTTTGGACGGACGACCCATAACGGAACCTGGGCCGGATAGAGGGATAGTGTTCCAGGAATATGTTTTATTCCCCTGGAAAACTGTTTTAGGGAATGTTATGTTTGGCTTGGAGTTAAACGGATACCCTAAGGAAGAAGCTGTTAAGAGAGCGATGAAATACATTAAATTGGTGGGATTACAAGGGTTTGAACACGCATACCCCCATACTCTCTCAGGCGGAATGAAACAAAGAGTTGCCATTGCTAGGGCATTAGCCTATGACCCAGAGGTATTATTGATGGATGAGCCATTTGGTTCCCTTGACGCCCAAACCAGAATGCTGCTTGTAGATGATCTGGCGAGAATACACGTTGAAACAGGCAAAACTGTGGTTTTTGTGACTCATAATGTAGAGGAGGCCCTTCTATTAGCCGACAGGATCTTCATATTTTCAGCACGTCCCTCGAGGATAATAAAAGTTGTCGAGATTCCGTATGAAAAGCCGAGACAGCCTCACGATGAGAGGCTTCTAGCACTTAGAAAACAGATATTAGACATCCTACGTGAAGAGGTTAGGAAGATGATCAACAGGGAAATTAAGGGCTTTCCCTAACTTATGTCAGTTCTTTATACCAGCAAGTGCTAGGATTCAGCATAGTTTATGAAAATAGGACTGCTCCATGCGATTTCTCCATTCCACTGAATAACTTTAACCCAATATGAGTTCATTCCAGGGGTTATGTCCTCATCCTTATAAGTCAATTCGACAACCTTAATGCGTCGAGAGTCTCCTAGAGGGACTATTCTAACGCGTTTATTTAAATATCCGAAGTTTACGATCTTGGGCTTGCGCTTATTCATCACCTCAGCAGGTTTAAACTTAAATGATCCCTGTTTTGAGCGAAAGCGAATTAGAGTATCCCTCGAAAATTCCAACTCTAAAACAACTCCGTCAGGATCACCAGAACTTGTTGATTTCCATTTTAAATGATTACTGGAAACCTCTTTTAATCCATCATCTGGCAAATCAAACGCAAATGGAAATGCGTTTATTATGCGTCCATTATCAACCGTTAATTCCCCATCCCAAATCGTCTCCCTATTTCTATACTTAGTTCTGACCCCGCTCCACTCGATTTTTATGAAACCTCTTCCATTTTTTGGGATATCCCCCACTAGATAGTTGTATATCACGGAAGGCCCCTTTCTTATTTCTATTTCTTGAATTCCATCAGTTCCGATCACTTTTATCCACAACTTCGGTGGCTTATTTGTTTTGTACTCATCGCCCATGAGGTGTTCATCAGAGTTGAAGAACAAAATTATTCGATCACCGGTAGTTGCATAACAATGTCTGCTCCATATCGCCTTCCATATGGAATCTCTCGTTAACTTATCAGAAAAAACTCCTGTTAAGCCCCCTTTCAAGTTAAAAGACGCTCCGCAAGATACCCTTTGAGTGGGACCTGTTAGGCCAGGCCTCCCCGTATGATCATCACTTCCTGCAATGAATCCGACTTTTAAGTTCCGTTTCAGCGCCTCCTCAGCAAACCACTCAAAGGTACCATGTTGCGAATATATTTCAATCACCTTGATAAGCTCAGGGTTGAAGAAATCCAGGTTAGCTGGACGACCACCTATATGTGGGACAGCCATAACATCCTTTCTCCCCTGAAAGGTTCTCCATAGTTCAGTAATTGGATATCTATCGGTTTCTACATCTGATTTATCCTTTACAAGCCAGTGGCTACTTCTGTAGATCTGCTGATCATCTCCCAAAAAATATATGTTGTGATCTCCTCCAGCCGGTGTGTTACCTGACCATTCATAGCCCAAAAAGACGACAAAACGCCCTGGCTCGTTAAACCTCCTCACCTGGACACATACATCGTCCCACCAATCCTTTTTCTCTATCTGGAAGTCATTCCCTTGCCATGAGGTGAAATCCAATCCAGCTATGTCCCTTGCGTAGGTCAAGTATTCCTCTACGGTTCCGGTTCCAATGGTTATAGCTGTTTGCCCATGTAAATCTCCCCAAAAGAGCCTTATATTCGGCTCATTATCAACGCAGAGAATTGGATTGCTCATTGCTTTTAAGCCGCTTTCAGTTTTGGCGAAAATATAATGTATTCCAGCCCTACTAAGATAAATCCCATCTAGAAGTTTAACACCCTCATCCTTCTCACTAATTTTCAATATTTTAGGCATTCTTGCTCCAGAATCATCGCATGAAATGCGAATAACGTCTGTATATAACTGAGCGGGATTTCCCCAACGATCTAAAGCTCTTAAGATCACTGAAAACCTCTCATTAATGCTAACGATTGAGGGTGCTACTATTTCTAACCTTTCAGCCTCTCCCCCGATTATGGTTATCGACGGCGATCGCTTAACCTCCACATATCTCCCTGTGCCAAAAGGATCAACTAAGACCTTGAATACGTGCTCTTTCTCCCTAAAAGTCTGCATTCTGAACCCAGGACTTCCTCCACTTTTATCTCCAAAGACCACAATTATTTTATCCCCTTTCTTTAAGGCTCCATCGCGTACCTCTATTACCAGACAACTTCTCCAAGGTCTGATGAAAAACTTCTCCACGTATTTAATAAGAAGTTTCGCTCTTCCGGTGGTTTTAACGGTGGTATATCCGGGTTTAGTTGGATCGGTAAATTGTGGAATTTGCGAATCACAAACATCTCTTCTCGCTATGATTATTCCTCCACCATCATCTATTCCATACTCCCCCACCGTATAGGTCAGCTCCCATGTTCCAAACTCTCCAGCAGTAGCTTTTTTAGGTTTAATTTCCGCTTTTCCAAGCCATCTTTCATCGACTTTCATCGCTGATTCTAATTTTTTAGAGACAAGTAAGTGAATATTAAGCTGCTTCAATGCTTAGAATGTTAGATTAAGAATGGAAGTATGAGTTAGGAACGTACCAGGTTAAATAGTCTACCTCCCATCTTCCTAATCTACCGTTCATAACCATTAGCCCTTGGAGATGGTGCTATCATCAACGTATCATGGTTTAAAACAGCATCTTTAGCCATTTTTTGGGTTTTCCTTGATAAAATCGTGAATTCGTGTTCCCTTTAAATTCTGTCGTAGATAATGATAAAACCTAAGGTCTAAACCCCGACTCCATAATCCTCACATCTTTTCTTGCAATCATTTGGCGGCCATGACAATGGTTTTTACGTGACGAAGAATGTTCTGAATGATGGTAATGGAATTTCAAATATGCGTTAAAAACCAGAGAAATGCCGTAATTGCGGCTTTTGTGAGGAGGTGATCTACTGTCCTAGCCCGAATGCTTGTATCGGCTGTCTGTCTTGCTATAGAGGATGTTGAGTTTCCCAACGGCGGTAGGAGGTTTGAAGCCAGGATAATTGATGAGAGAGATCTGATCGGTTTCATCGAAGTCGGATGGGAGATCGTGAAGAGCCCTTCTAGGTCGTTCTTTGTTCATATTGTTTTGTCCATCTATCTAGTGGAATGTTTGCCTTAAAACGACGCTTCTTATCCCTCTTAGGTGGCTTAATCCTTGGCTCCCTCTCCCCCCTAATCACCTCTGGCCTTGCCCCTCGAGCCCTAGAAATCCTTCTTTCAGTTAGAATTTTTGCTAGATTTCTTATCTCTTCTGCTAACTTCTTATCAA
>CAYLIY010000064.1:0-520 GCA_964384015.1 uncultured Nitrososphaeria archaeon
ACTTTAAACAGAGATGAGCTTAAGGATAGAATGGAAGAGGTTTTAGCGTTTTTCCCAATCTTGAAAGGGTATTTAAACAGAAAAACAGGAGCTCTGAGCGGAGGGGAACGACAAATGCTCGCTATGGCCATGGCTTTAATGAGGAGACCAAAGGTAATGCTCTTTGACGAGCCAACTGGAAATCTTGCTCCGAAGATAGCCTTAAAGGTCCTTAAGACGATAGTTGATTTAAGGGATAGTTACGGGATAACGATTCTAATGGCTGAGCAGAATGCTAAAAAGGCATTGGAATATGGAGATAAAGCTATATTACTAGTTGGAGGAAAAGTGGCTTTTAAAGGAGAATCTCAAGAGCTTTTGAGCCATCCAGAGTTGGGTAAACTCTATCTAGGGATTAAGTAAAGAGATAAGATTTAACTCTGATAACTTTGTGCATATTGTTTTAAAGTCAGGTTATAGAAGTTACTATAAGCTTTGATCGGATTTTTTTATGGGCTTTGATGATATCATTAGGCTTTAT
>CAYLIY010000064.1:530-5571 GCA_964384015.1 uncultured Nitrososphaeria archaeon
CTTCGCCACCTCCTCCGATTACTTCCGCCAGTTCTGTGACTTTATCGTCTAATATCACTTTAATTCTTGCTGGTAAGGCTATTGGAGGAAGACCTCCTGCTTTATAGCCAGTTATCTTTAGAACCTCTTCCTTGGTCGCTAACCTGATATTTAAAACTCCCAAAGCCTTTCTTAGCTTTTTGAGATCTACCCTCTTATCTCCGGTCACGATAGCCAACACAGGTTTTGTATCTGCTATGAAAAGAATTGACTTTATTATTTGACTAGGCGACACCTTCAGTGCTTTTGCGGCTTCTTTAACAGTAGCTGTTCTTAAGTTAAGCTTTATAAGTTCCGCCTTAATTCCGTGTCTTCTTATGAAACACGCTACTTTTTCGCTCAATGCTGACATTAACGTTTGGTAATGAAGGTTTTATAAAAAATTTAACGATTTAATGAAGCTATTTAGACCGCCAAGCATTGATCAGAAACCTCATAAGCTGATTGCCCTTCACAAGCAGTTTTGCGCTATTTCCCATAGTTACTTCATCGAAGCGATCAGAACCCTTAACCCTTTTACAAGAGTTATATAGGGCAAATGGAACTGGATCAGGAAGATGTTTCCTTAATTTTAAAGAAGTTGGATGATCTGGAAGAACAAGTAATATGAAATCCTCGCTTATACTATGTATTTTGTCCAGAATCCTGCCTATAAGCCTTTTATCCAAATCTTCTATCGATTTTATCTTCATTTCCACATTACCTTCATGACTGGCTTCATCAGGAGCTTCTACGTGGATATACACCAAATCATATCCCTCTTCCAGGCCCTTGAGAGCATAATCGGCTTTTCCTTCGTAATTTGTATCATAGTAGCCTGTTGCTCCTGGCACTTCTATTACCTTTAAGCCTGCATAAAAGCCTATTCCCTTTATTAGGCTAACAGCTGTTATTACAGCTCCCTTTATGCCGAAAAGACTTGTGAATGAGGGCAAATTTGGCCTTCTTCCACATCCCCAAACCCATATCATATTCGCCGGCTTCTTTCCCAATTTTATTCTTCTTAAATTCACAGGGTGATTCTCCAGGATTTTTTTACTTTTAAGAATCAAATCGATTAATAGATTTGCGGTAAAAACAGCCTCCTTGCTAAGAGGCTTGACCATTAAATCTGATATTCGATTCCCTTGGAAATCGTGAGGAGGGAAACATCTCACATCGTCAGAAAACTGCTCACCATGCAAAACTAGGAGATTTCTATACCCAACTCCCGAATAGAATTCTATTTCTCCCTTTATTCCTAAATGAGCGTTTAAAGAAACTATTAAACTCCTAGCTTCTTCATCACTTATATGACCAGCCGAATAATCCACTAAGATTTCATTTTCAACAGTGACTAAATTGCATCTGAAGACGAGATCCTCAGGACTTAGTTTTATACCTAAAGCCCCAGCCTCAAGGGGCGCTCTTCCAGTGTAATATTTCAGGGGGTCGTATCCTAATATAGATAAATTAGCAACGGAGGATTCAGGATCCATTCCAACAGGCACATTTCGGGATATGCCGCAGAGGGAGTTCTTCGCTATCCAGTCCATGTTGGGATGATCAGAAACTTGTAATGGCGTTTTATTATCAAGCTCGTCCACGGGCAAATCAGCCATACCATCTCCAACGACTATTATGGCCTTCAATTAAGCAGCCCTTTATATAACCCTTTTATATATGCCCAAATCTATATTTAGTTTCCTTAAAGTCAAGAGCTTAAAAGCCTTATAGACAATTAGGACATTTCTTCCTGATAGCGCCAAGTTTTATAAGCATTAATACCTAATTGCCGCATAATGGTGTGTCGTTCGGGGATGGGCATCCCATTTAGGCTTAAATGCATCAGCTGTCACGCAGAATATCCAGAAAACTCGAAGATTTACACTTGCAATAAATGTGGGGATTTATTAACGGTGGAATACGACTTTTCTTCACCTCTTTCAGCTAGAATACCAGAGGCGTGGATGAGAAGACCTCTTTTCTCTCTCTGGAAGTATAAGGAGTTGCTTCCGATACTCGATATTAGTAGTGTGATCAGCTTAGGAGAAGGAGGAACACGGCTTTACAAATGTGAAAACCTAGCTAACAAAATGGGGTTAAGGAAAGTTTATGTGAAGTTTGAGGGAGGAAACCCAACAGGTTCATTTAAGGATAGAGGGATGACGGTAGGAATATCAAAAGCTCTAGAATTTAACATGAAAGCTGTTGCTTGTGCTTCTACTGGAAATACAGCGGCTTCTTTAGCAGCATATGCTGCTAAAGCCGGGTTAACGTGTGTGGTTTTAGTGCCGTCTGGAAAAGTCGCTTTAGGTAAGATCGCCCAAGCGCTGGTTTATGGGGCGAGAGTCATTAAATTAAGAGGGAGCTTCGATGACGCTTTAATGATAATAAGGGAAATTTGCTCCAAGTATCCGATTTATTTACTGAACTCGGTGAACCCATATAGGTTAGAGGGACAAAAAACTATAGCTTTTGAGATAGTTGAGCAATTGGGCTATAAGGTACCTGATAACGTGATAGTGCCCGTTGGAAATGCTGGAAACATAAGCGCTATTTGGAAGGGATTTAAGGAGATGAAGGAGTTAGGAATCATAGATAATCTACCAAGGATGATAGGAGTGCAGGCCAGAGGAGCTAACCCCATAGCTAGGGCTGTTAAAATGAGAAGGGACCATGTTGAATTTCTTGAACACTGTGAGACCGTAGCCACAGCAATACGCATAGGTAAGCCCGTTAATTGGAAAAAGGCGTTAAAAGTAGTTAAAGAGTCAAAAGGCACTGTTGAAGACGTCCCAGATGACGATATACTTAGTGCTCAGAGACTATTAGCTAAACTTGAGGGGATATTCGTTGAACCTGCAAGCGCTACTACTATAGCCGTGCTGTCTAAATTATTGAATTCAGGAATAATTGAGAAGGACGAATTAACTGTGTGTATTGCTACGGGTCATGGATTAAAGGATCCCGAGATAGTCGTCAATCAACTAAGGTCCACGATGATAGAGCTGGATGCTAGAGTTGAAAGAGTCATCGATTATTTAAAACTAATTTTTGCTTAAAAAACGTCTTTCAATCCACTCCTCGATATTAAGCTTCATATACAATGTTATAACTATGATAAAGATCACCGCTAACACTATGGAAACGATTATGGATGTACTCTCCCAACCTACTAATCGCGCGGTTATCTTACCTCCTGATGCGACTATGAGGGTAAGCACTGTTTTTCCAATGAACGTGGCAATAAACGTCTTTGTGAAACTATAACGCATTAGCCCAACGGGGATAAATATATAATCATCGGGTAAGGGGGTTGCTGAAGCTATTAATATCGCCACAAATGTATAGTCGCCTAAAGCCTTTTTTAAGACTTCAAATTTCTTTTTATATCTACTCTTCTCAACGTATTTCCCAGCACCTCTCCCAATGAAATAGCTGTTTAATTTACCAATAGATGCCCCAAGAGCGCTCACTAAACTCAATAAGATAGGATCTAAGATGCCGGCCAGAGAGAAAACAATAATGAGATAGGGAACTGTCAGGAAAGGAATGAAATTTCCAACAAAACTGGCTATGAAAACTCCCTCATACCCTAAGTTTGACACGAGCTGTTCTAACAACTTAGTTAAGTTCTCTAAGGACAGAACATCGTTCACAAAATTCTACATTAAGCTAGGCGAAATTATTAATTTGTCTGAAACCTTAGATGTAGATGGACTCGTTCAACTCTTGGTGTCCACCGTGGCTAGACCCCAACATGAGCTGTTTAAGTACTTGTCACTGACCTTCCTTTCGATTGTTCTAGTAATTCTCGCATATTATAGTGCAAGGATAATTGTGGGTTTAGATGAGCTTTTTCCCTTAGGGGAAAACTTAGTAACAAGAGAGATACCATCTCCCGACATCTCCTTCATCTACGCTAAACCGATAACTTACATAGTTCTTTTTACAATGCTTTCATGGCTTTTTGGGCTTGAAGCTATGAGAGATAAATTCATAGGACTTTCTGATTTTTGGATTAGGATTTTAATGATAATTGCTTGTTTCATAGCGTTCATCGGCGGATATGAAGCTCTTTGGAACTTTTTTATGTGGAGTACTGTAGTTGGATCGATAGCTAAGGAGGGAAAGTTAACTCAGAACCCTGACCTGTTAGCCAATATATACCCGAACCCAGATTTCCCTGTTAACTTCCTCTTCGCGACTAAAGTTTTCTCTCTGATGTTCTTTGCAGCCATTTATTTTATGATATTTCTTCTTACCATTATCTGGAGAAAAGAGAGGTCAGGGTAAACATCAGGGCCGTTATCGCCAGTAAGATAAAAATCATGCAGAGCATTATGCCCGTAATGGAGTAATTATGCACCTTTATACTTGATATGCCAAGGAGCAGAAAGGATAAAGAGTAAAAGAAGGTTAAAACAGATAATATCGGCTTTACTAAAGCTCTTAATCTAGAGAATTCAGCCATAATACCAGCAAAAGCCGAAAAGAGACCTATATAAAGCAATTCAGGATAAATAGAACCTAAAATTAGATTAAGAATAATAAAGACCAGACCATAGAAAATTAGGGCATAGTTTCGGGCTTTAGTATTTTTAATGATCGATATAAGCCTCATATTTATCACCTTAAAGCGTCAAGCCCCTATTAAAATAATAGAGGAGAAGTTAAATGTTCAAATTTCCTACCTCCCCCACAATATCGTTTAATAACTCTGAGCTCAGGCCAGAAGAGGCGGAGTTCATTTTATTCGGAGTGCCTATTGACCAGAGATCGACAGGTAGAAGAGCTTCAATTAGCGCTCCTGAATGCATTAGAAGGGCATCTTTAGAGCTAGAAACAACGAGCATTAGGTTTAAGGTAGATTATAATAAGCTTAAAGTGTCCGACATAGGAGATGTGGTTACATTAAATTTTGAGAGAGCCCTTAATCTCGTTGAGGAGATAGCTAGGAGAATACTGTTGCTCAATAAGAAGTTAATCATGCTCGGGGGAGAACATACTTTCACACTCT
>CAYLIY010000065.1:0-611 GCA_964384015.1 uncultured Nitrososphaeria archaeon
AATCCAACATTATTCCCTCTAGAATTCTATTTAGCCATTTTAGTTCAACTTCTTTTAAGTTGTTATGAATTTTTAATTTCCTTTCTGGTAAAAAGAGCAAGTGTAGATGGTTAAAAGTTCAGGACCTTTATGGAGCTCTAGCTGTCACTGGATAGCTTCCGCCCGCAGCTGTTTTTATCGTGAACTCATAAACTACGCCGGAGGTATAGGTACTACCACCTATGGCTGCCGTAAAGTTAGACGCAGCTACGACTAAAGTGGCCGATTCGCCTGGCGTTAAACTACTCTTACCGAACCAAGCACTTGAACCTGCATTAGCGCCTTTACCGTTTACAAAAATATCCGTTATTGTTATATCGGCCGAGCCAGTATTTTTAACGACTAATATAGCATAGTCACTACCATTGATATACGCATTCGTTATTTTTAGCTCCTCATATTTTGTAAATGCTGGAACTATTCCGAGAACCCAATAGGCAACAGCAATGGCGATTGCGATTGCTACCGCAACTATGATTACCGTAGCAATAACCGGGCTAATTCCTTTTCTATTTAGCTTCCTCATCTAAACTTATCCCTCTGGGATTATGAAATCCCTTAAAAATATAAAA
>CAYLIY010000065.1:621-5462 GCA_964384015.1 uncultured Nitrososphaeria archaeon
GTCTAATCTAGGGGATCAAATAAGCGGAAAAACGCTCAACGTAGCCGTGAAGTTGCTCCTTGAAATCCAATGTCGTACCTTAATTCAAAAATTTAAGAATGCACTTCAGGTAGATGTGATAACTTCATTTATCACCATTATTTTCCTGTCATCAATTATGTACATCCTAAACTTTCCGTCGTAGTCATCCCCCACCGAGAAGCTAACCTCATATACGCCCAGCCCATAGTAGCTTAAACTAGTTATATTAGCCTCCTTCCAAGTTGAGTCATTCGCGAAGTAGAGAATCCTCAGCGAGGACTCAGTTAGAGTAGTCACAGGCTCCCTATTTTCTTTGGTAGCCGTGAAGTTTAAGGTGATCGTGGAGTCCAATATGGTTATCGAGCTTTCATCAACCGCTACCCTAAACTCCACTGAAACAAGACGTTCACAGCCATATAGACCATAGCTCGTTAGATTAAGTCTTATTTTTTCCTTAATCGTCGAGTTAGCTGTTAACTCAAACCATTCGATGTTTGTCAAATTACCATAGGAGATAAGCTCGATTTGAAGACCATGACCAGCATAAGCTTTAACTACGGTACTTACCCACTTGGATATCAAGTCATGAGCAGCCGATCTCGCCATTAAATCGGCATAGGTGGCGTTAGTCTCATGAAATGTTTCATTGTACTTTAATGATGCGATGGAGAGGGATCTTTCCAGAACCCTCTCAAAATCAGAATTTACGTTATCCGCTATCTCCTTAAAGGGCTCATACTGAATGTACCTATATTGCAATCCCAGAAAGTAAACTCTTGGCAGAATCGACAGCATTATTATCGCTATGAAGAATGCGGTGATTATTATGAACTGTCCCCTAGACTTCTTACCCGTAGCTCTCACCTCTTATCAAGTTTAAGTAAAACACAAGTATTCTGACTTTGCCAGCGATGTTCTTCGTTGTATAAATGTACGTTGTCCCGACAGCTGTCGATTCCTCAAACTTCCTCACAAAGTTACTGATATACGGGTAATTTTCATCTAAAAGCTGCAGAACTACATGATCATCTTGAATGGTGGCGTTATAAACGGTTAAGTTGAAGAATAGCCCCTTTGGAAGTATGTTCTGGAGGGCTATCTTCACTTTTAGGCCCCAATCCTCGTTTAGCTCCCCAGTTGTCTCGTTGAAGAAAACGTTATCTATTCCTCCCTTGATGGCCATTTGCTGGAGAACATTATACCCAAGCTTTCTTAATTCCGCCTCCGCCTGGAATGAATAGGGATTAGAGGGAGCCGTAAGCTGGGAGAAAACAGAGATAACGATCAAAAGAATAACAGTTGAGCATAAGGCCTCAAATATCTTTGAAATTCCCTTTCTGTTCATGAAGAGCTCATCGGCCATAAGTAAAATTCGAAAATGAAGGATAAATCGTTTATCGTGACGTATCTTGTCACAGCGGCTACCTCCAATCCTCTAGGATTAGATGTCCCGAATATTATCGGAGATTCCGGAGTACACAAAGGTCTGGCACCGCTTATGACAACGAAGCCGCTTCCTCCTTTTGTGAGAACCACTACAACAAATTGAGCATTTGGATCCAATTCAGCCTCATAAAGCTCAAGCCCAGGTTGGCCTTTCTTTTTGCCTATTCTGACAGCTGAGATGTAATCATATGATATTGATATGAAGTAGCCCTTATCCCATTCACCAGCGATCAACGGCGTGAAATGCCCTCTTGTAGCCTGTAACTGAAGGCCTGGAGCTAGCCCAGTTTCGTTCGTTGATATGGCAGATATCATGGCGGAGCGATACTCGAGGTAGTCTGCATATATCACTAGGATGATTTGATAATTCCCCTCCTCTAGGCCAGATATGTACTCAGATAGGTTAAGATAACAGACTCCGTTTATGTTCGTCTCCAGCATTATCGCATGCCATGTTATATTTTTGACCTTGCTCTCCTCTATGAGAACCGCTATGTAAATCGCCTTAACCCTTGCTCCAGCTGCTGGAAAGCCATCATATCTCTTAACGGTGATCACGTAGTAATATTGCGATTGCTCCTCAACTGAGATGTTTAAAAATGGGTAAATCCTGATGCTAAAGCCATAGTTTAAAATCCCATCCTCTGTAAAACCCAGAAGCTCCGCAACAGCTATTGGATCGATTCTCAAGCTTTCGTTTGTTTCAGGGCTGAGCCTTGACACCTTATCTGAGTCCAGGACGTAAATTGAGTTGTTTCGCATGTGAAGCCCAAAATCCGTCAAATTCTCGGAGGATATGTTGTAGTTAGAACCCCAGTCGGGAGGAGCTCCCTCCGTGAAAAGTATTTTATCGGTCACTCTCTCGGCTATTTCCCTTATCTCAGGTCCTCCGCCGTAATAAAGGGGATTGTACGAGATTAGGTAGATCGTTGAGATTGAGAGGGTTAGAAGGCTTACTATGAGGAAGGCAGTTAATAGGTAATCAAGGGTTATGTGCATTTAACCACCCAGGATGCCTAAACCGATGGATAAGCTCCCATTCTTCTTCCAGCACCAGACAACCGGGTTTTTCATGCCGCTTGATATTTCGTAAACGTACTCAACGTTAAACTGGGATAAGTCCTTATAATCCAAGTCTATGTTCTTACAGCTCCATAGCCTCGCTTCCTGTTTCATATAGTCTGAATAACAAACCACTACCACCAATATACCAGAATTATTTTCCAATGTTATAAAATAACCTTTCCCATTCACGTCTTGAGGAATATTGAGGACTTTAGCTAAAAAGACCTCGTTTTCAGCTGATGAGTTTGCCATTGAAACTAAGCTCGATAAGGATGTAGCTACATACTCGGCTACATCCCTTAGAACAACTTCATCGGTGTTAAGCGCGATAACTGATTGATGCAAGGTGAAATAGACTAAGGATATCGATAAGAGCACCACAAAGGCCGTAAAACCTATAACCTCGGATAAAACAGCTGAAGGCATTTTTATCCACCTCTAAAGGTAAATCCTATGTTCGCTACCACGAAGTCGATCAGAACGACATCTGCTGATTCTCCAACGATAACGGATTCGGATTCCCCGTTTATCGTGACGGTGATTGTGGCTGGGGAGTTGAGACGTAAGGAATTCGTGGTCAAGTTTAAGTTCTCAACTATCAGAGTTGTTGGTCCAGCCCCGGAGTAGACCTTGATGAGATTAAGATCTATAAACTTAACCTCAACTAAAGAGAAGTTCTTCTCCTCCCCGTTTTCATCCCTATACTCAACGATCCCCAATGATGTCACCCTTATCCTACTGAAATCCACAACTATTCTAGCGCCGTTCTCCTGTTTCTCCACCACAACCCCCAATGGTTCGGTTTCATCCATTATTATCAAGGAGTTATTGCCCCTCAATATCTTCTCACCAGGAACTCCTACTTTCTCTCCTCCTATATACTCAAGGACGCCTAAATCAAATGAGAAGGTAGTAGTTGTGGAGTTATCGGAGATCGTGACGTTGATCACTCCCCAGTTGTTCATGAAATTTAGCCTCCCGACCCTCGTATTAAAACGCAGATAACTAGACGAATAGGGATGGAGTGAGACCTCCTCTATGATCTGGGCCAAAGCTATCATGTTGCCCTCGGCTTGAGCGAATTCAGCGTTCTGGGATTCTATCTCAAAAACACTTAAAGCGAAGACAGAAGAGGCTATTATCACCGTCAGGAATATCCCTACTAGAATCAGGGTTGAGATCATGTTTGAGATTCCCTTAACGGAGAAGATCCTCATAAACACACCTAGAACGTAATCCTGAAGCTTATATAAGGCGATACTACGAACGCTATCAACATTATCGTTAGGAGTAAAATAGCGTGTTTAAATCCATTTGATACCCTACTTCCGCTTATCTTACCAGCTACCAAGCCCACCAAAAAGACGTGAAACACCATTGGAGCGGTTAGCATTTGAATAGTTGGAGTCAATGCCACCGTCATGTGGGCTATCGCCATGGTTGTTTGGGTGAACGATAGCAGGATTATTATGGATGCTATGAAAACTACCGTTCCTATGTACGGAATTAGAAGAAGAGGCCTGAGGGTCATCTCCTTCTCCCTCTCAACCGAGTCTATCATCTCTCCGAAGCTTGCTAGAGCCTCTAAGGTCTCAGGACTCCCACCTCCAACATCTATGGCCTCTACCAGCAGATAGACAGTGATCCTAGCGACCCAGCTCTTAACCCTTGAGTAGAAGAATTCAAGGACCTTCCTTATTGGAACCCCCCAACCAAGCTGTCTCCCTATCACCTTCAGATGCTTAGTTAAAATTCCATAATCCCTATTGGATAGATATTGTATGCTTTTCTCAGGGCTTGTTCCCGATTTTCTGACCTCAACTAAGTCTCTGAGGAAGCTTATCATCCCCTTCTCGATCTTCTTGGTTCTCATGCTTATGATCGTATCCATGACGGCTGCCGGCAAGGTTGATATTATCAGGGCAAGAGCACCCCCAACGGCTGCGTTAAATCCAGGATCCAACTTCAGTAACTGAGTTGTTAGGTAATCAACGAAGGATGCGAGAGGTCTGAAGACGGGATTATACATGAAGGCCTCAGGCATTATAAAGCTCAGAAACATGCCCGTTAGTAAAAATGCCATCAACGGCGTGCATGCAAAGAACACCTTATATGGTCTCCAGTCGGTCGTCGGGTATTTAGGCTGGAGAACGTCCGCTATGTAGAGGAAGCTTATCGATATCGCTGGAAGAGCAAGGTAAGCGAAAATGAAGAACATACCGCCGCTGAACAGGGCCATAGGCAGGAATCCCCTAAGGGTTGATGACAGGGAGAACATGACGTATACTCCTAGAGCCCCTAGAACTGAG
>CAYLIY010000066.1:0-5423 GCA_964384015.1 uncultured Nitrososphaeria archaeon
ATACGCATTCCCTTCTTCTTAAAATATATTTTGTCTCTGTTGATGACTACGTTTTTGAAATTAACTAAATTTAGGGATTCTTCTACAACTTCCGTTGTTGGAACATGTCCATCTCTAATTTCTTTCGCTAGCTCCAAAAGTGGAAGGATGGTCACATCGAACAGTCCGCCACTTAATTCATAATAGTGTTTTGCTTTCTTCATCACGTAGATTATGTCGGAATTAGGGTTCTTTAATACTCCGTTTTTATTTAAAAGAGAGATAGCGGTTTTCTCATTGTAAGGATTCATTAGGTTTTCAATTTCAGCTATTTTCTCAAAACCTGCCTTAATCCCTAACTTAGCTCTTTCAGAGTTTACATCAATTACTTTAATCGTTACGTGAGTATTCATAAATACTTTAGTTAGCTGGAATAGTTTATACTCACTACTCATCAAATCTACACAGATGTAGCATCTTGAAATAAAGCCTGAGCTTAATTAGTTGATGCTTTGCCTATGGCTCTGAGAAGCTCTATCAGTATTCCCATTCCCCTCTGCACGTCCTCATTCCTAAGAGCTCTGATTAAGCCTATCAATCCTACTCTCGGAGGGCTCAATAAAGCCCTATCTAGCTCTGGATCCTGTATGCCCCTCTCTAGAATGTCTACTAGATCGGTGCTAGAGATGGCATTAACTAGCTTGAGCAGACAGCAGAGGATCTTAGCTAGATCTTGAATTACTTGATCGTTAAGGTAATCCTGAAGGATCTTTATTGAGTTGAGAAGTTCGGATAGAGCAGCATAGGTTCTTTCATCCAACTCAACTGGATTATCCATCTTTCCGCTTGAGCTCATCACCATCACCTTACATCAAGGCCTTAACAGTCGAATCCCAGTATATGTAATAGTAAATCCTGTAGATGAACCAGCCTAGCTCAGTTGGAGCAAATGGCTTCAGGGGTCTATCGTAAGTCCATGAGGCCAAATAGGCCATTCCCCTCTTGTAAGTCGTGTACATAGAGCCTACAAATGGACATCCTGTCTCCCCTCTATATGGAACTTTCGCTCCTATTCCCAGCAAGTCGTTTATCAAATTCTGACCGACTATTAAGCCTTGATAGTGAGCTCCTACTCCAGTTTTCAATATCTCGGCAGGACCGGTATCTCCAGCCACGTAGACCTCATCATATCTCTCAGTTGGGGACTTGGCATATTGAAGGGTGTACTTGTCAGCTGGGACCCATCCCTTCTCATCAGTTATCCCCGAATTTATGAGGGATTGAGCGCTCTTGTGAGGAGGTACTGTCACTAACAAGTCATATTTTATCCTCTCTCCATCTGCCGACACCACCTCCTTCCTACCCTCGTCTATCTCAGATAAGCTGAATTCCCTTCTAGTTTGGATTTCCTTCTCCTCGAAAACCTTTTCAACTAAGGAGTTATAAGCAGGAGGGCCTATGAGCTTTATAGGCCAGAGAAAAGTTATTTCTGTCTTCTTTCGTATCTCCTCTCCTTTAACATATCTCAAGTACTCATCAAGTAAGATTGTGAACTTACTCGGAGCTCCTGGACATGGTATGGGCATGCTTACGGTTAGTATAACTATTTTGCCCCCCTTGAACTCCTCAATGAGCTTCTTCAGTTTTAAAGTATCTTCAAGAGATGTGTAAAACGTATTGAAATCTCTTGAAAGTCCCTTTATCTCCTCAGCAACGCCTCTACATCCAGTCGCTATCAATAGATAATCATAGGAATAGGTTCTCCCGCTTTTCGTGATCACTCTCCTATTTGGAAGATCCACTCTTTCGACTTCCCCATCGCTTCCGAAGAAGCTCTTGACCCTAGGGCTTATGAACTTCCTTCTAGGCTTCATTATGTCCTCTTTGGTGTAAAGCCCGTATGGAACGAAGGTAAATCCAGCTTGATTCACGCTTATCTCATCCCTATCAAGTAAAGTTATCTCGATTTCACCCTTCGCTATCTCTCTTCTCAGTTCTCTAGCAAGCTTGTTAGCAACTATCGAGCCGCATGCTCCAGCCCCTAGTATTAACACTTTCTTCGCCGACATTACATATTCCCAGTATGTTCTTAGAGCTTTTAAAATTTGTTATAATACCTAATCATCGAGATTTCATTTAGTTTCAAAATGAAACTAAGAGTCTTGGCTTCAGCTCAGCCTACTACGAGGATCAAGGCAACGTCGAGGACGCTGTTCATGAGGTTCTAGCTGGGGGACATGAAGTCCCTTAAGCTTGAGGTGATAGGTTGAGCAAGGTAAGCGAGGCTTTAAGGAACATAATGAGGCGTTGAGCGAGATCTATAGAGGCTACTGGCAGAGAGGAGCTATAGAGACGATAATTGTCGGGATGGTGGTGAGAAAGTCTATCCTGCTGATAGGGCTTTACGCAACTTATAAGTCGAGCCTAAGCTTATATACGGCTAAGATCTTCGATAAGCCAGTTATAAGGGCTGAGGCAAGTTTTAAAATATATCCGAGTTAAGAGACGGGTTGGAGGAGGTTTCCTCAAAAACTGGTTTGGAAGTTGGAGAAATAGCTGGGAACTTGTCTCCAGGCTTGAACATAGAATACGTTAAGCACAATAGCACCTTAGAAGTGGGCATCGAGCTAGACCCCCTAAAGCATCCAGAGGCCAAGAAACATAATTTTCCTGGGCATAAGTAAGGGCAGAAAGAAGCTGGTTACATACATAGTTCAGGTAACCTCTCACAGCGATCCAGAGGATATTTTGGGTTATGAGATAGACCATCCGGTTCTATTCGACCTGAAGCTAACTCCTCCGCCTGCTATTAAGAGAGACATGCGTAAATCTTATATAGTTTGTTTGAATCTATCTAAGCGAAATGAGCGATGATAAAGAGGAATTCGAGGAGTGGTCCTCTAGCATATGCCCTTTATGTCTCAAGAGGATACCCATGAGGATCTATGAGGAGGACGGCGTGATTTATCTCGAAAAGGAATGCCCAGATCATGGAAAATTTGAGGATGTTTACTGGGGGGATGCTGAACTTTATAAGTGGTTTTATAAAAAATGGAATGTCGCTAAATTCTTTGGAAATGGTTTGGAAAATCCATTAACGGATGTGATTAGGGGCTGTCCATTTGACTGTGGCTTATGTCCTCAACACAAGACCTACACGATTTTAGGAATAATAGACGTGACCAATAGGTGCAATATGGCATGTCCAATTTGCTTCGCCTATGCTGGAGCGGTAAACTATGTTTATGAGCCTACCTATCAGCAAATAGTCGACATGATAAAGTTGTTCAGATCAAACAGCCCCTGGCCAGCTAACGCCCTCCAGTTCAGCGGAGGAGAACCCACTCTAAGGAATGACCTACCTGATCTAGTTAAAGAGGCTAAAAGAGCAGGGATTAGCCACGTAGAAGTCAACACAAATGGATTGAGACTTGCTGAGGATATAGAATATTTCAAAAAGCTTCTCGAAAGCGGAATGGATACTCTTTATCTGCAGTTTGATGGATTAAGGGAATATAGGGAGCTAAGGGGAAGAACTGATCTTTTTCCAATTAAACAAAGAGTTATAGAAAACGCTAGGAGGATAGGGCTGAGATCCATAGTTCTCGTAGTGACGCTAGCAAAGGGGATCAACGATAAGGATCTTGGGGATATAGTCAGATATGCTGTGAAAAACAGCGACGTAGTTAGGTGCATAAACATCCAACCGATCTCAATGGCCGGAAGGGCGAAAAAAGAGGAGATGAGGAAGCTGAGGATAACAATACCCGATGCCATTAAGTTGATAGAAGAGCAAACAAATGGAGCTATATCTAGATGGGACTGGAGACCTGTTAATTGGCCAGTTCCAATAGCTAAGGGAATGGAGGTTCTAATGAATAAGATATATCCAGAGTTCACCATCCACCCCCACTGCGGAGCAGCCACGTTCATAGTCGTAGATAATGGGGGCTATAAGCCTATAACCAAATACGTGGATGTCGATAAATTTGCTGATGTCTTCTGGACCGTTTACTATTTAGGAGTTAAGGGCAAGAGAACTAGGGCAAAGATGGAGATGCTAAAATTACTGCCCATGATAAAGTCGAGCTTAATAAGGGATTTAATTAAAAACGTCTTGACTAAGGGAAGTTATGAGGCCTTAGGCGCGCTCATGCATAGAATGATAATGATAGGCATAATGCATTTTCAGGATGTCTGGAACATGGACATCGCCAGGCTTCAGAGATGCGCCATCCATTATGCAACTCCAGATGGCAAAATCAGGCCATTTTGCACGTATAACAGCATTTATAGGGATAAAATTGAGAAACAATTTGCGATTCCCATAGAGGAATGGGTTAAAAGGACAGGGAAGAGGATAAATGAACCGGCTTAAATTATTGGTTATATTAAGCAAGACCAGAGCTATTTAAGCGACTGAATTGCCTCCAAGGCTATTTTCGAGGCCATATTAAACGATTTCCCAAGATCTCCCCATAAAGGCCTCCATCTTTTATGAAAAAGCTCATCCGAAATGATAAGTATGATTCCAGCTTTGATCTTCCTAAACATCGCTAAAGAGAGGATAGCTGATGATTCCATGTCCACAGCATAGACCATGTTCTTGCTATAAGTCCTTATTTTTGATATCATTTCTCTATATATGGCATCCGTCGTCCACACCTTCCCTTTAATGTATTTAGCCCCAAATCTTTTGCAAGCTCTATTTAAAGCTTCTAAAACCTCTTTATTAACAACTGGCGTTATATCCTCCCGAAGATAATGATAAGAAGTTCCCTCCTCCCTTATAGCTTCTGTTGGTAATATTATCGTGCCCACACGCGCCTCTCTTCTGAGCCCAGCAGCCACACCTATGAATATGAGCTTGTTCATCCCACAAGCTATCAACTCCTCCAGAATCATGATCGTTCCAGGGGCTCCTATGAAGGAGCCGATTATTGACACCTTTCTCCCCTTATATCTCCCGTTATAAAGAGGGAGCATTTCACCATAAATCCAATCCCTGGCGCGTTTAGCATTACAATTTCTTATGAGGTTCCTCATGACATCCTCAGAGAATGTCATGAGAACAGAATCACTTACATCAAATTTGTCAACTCCCATCCTGTCGCACATATAACGGACATAGTCCTCAGCCGTGAAATACTCCGTATCCCCGGGAATATCCCATAAAAACCTCATTTTCCCACGCCAACATCGTCTAAATTAATTTTGATTTTAAGCCTTAAGATTATTGATGCTTCCAGATTTCAATCATCTAACGAACAAGAAAACGTTGATAATCGGGGAACTTGGCTCTGGAAGAGAAAAATTTCTCGCTAATTTAGTTAAACAGGCCATTTCTAAAGGGCTTGAGGAAAGCTTAACGATCATAGATTTGGCTCCTGAGCTAATAATGCTTAATAATCTTGAACTGGGAGGAAAAATCCACAATTATACAG
>CAYLIY010000067.1:0-5081 GCA_964384015.1 uncultured Nitrososphaeria archaeon
CAATAATTTGGGTCGCGAAAATCCACTTTTCGATTCGTTATGTTGGATTCCGCTATTTTATGTAGTATAAAGGCACCTGCGAGCATATAAAGAGTTTTTTCTGAACAACTCCAAGAGATCTTGAATAAAGGTAACGTCCCGTTTTCTCCAGACGATACCTTGATTGAGGTCAAGGTAATGTAGAGAGCATAGACAATGATTTTTGATTTTATTTTAGTTTCATTTTCTATTCGATGAATGTATCGATGTTTGGTTATTTAAGTTATATTTGGTCTCTTTCCGCCTAGCTCTCAGTTGATAGCCATCATAACTTCCCTTATCTCGAAGTTGCTTAATGATTTCGCCTTTCTTCGCTGTTTAGAACGTTGCCCTCTTATAATGACATATTTCATCCTTTAGATCGACCCAGATTGAAGATTCAGAGTGAGCGATATAAGCAACAGGGCATAAATCCAGCTTCATTAAAAGGTTATGTAGGGAGTCCTTTTGCTTAAGAGGGGCGATATCTTAGAGGTAATCATTTCCGACTTAGATGAAAAAGGGAGAGGAATAGCTGAAACTAAGGACAGGAAAATCCTGATATATTTCGTAATTCCCGGAGATTTCGTTAAGGTCAAAATAACTAGGGTCAGGAGGAAGATAGCGTATGGCTCATTAATCGAACTAAAAACTCCATCTAAGTACAGAGTAAAGCCAAAATGTAGATTCTTTGGCCAGTGTGGAGGATGTAAGCTTCAGAACATGGACTACCATTACCAGCTCTACTTCAAGAGGAAGTTTGTAAGGAGGGCCTTCGAGGGATTTAACTTAGACGCCCACATATCCAAAGTTGATCCTTCAAGGCCGATTTGGTTTTACAGAAATAGAATGGATTATGCAGTTGGACAGAACCTAGAGGTCGGCTTAAGAAAACCTGAAAAATGGAATGAGGTTGTGGATATAGATGAGTGTTTTCTGCTCTCGGAAAGGGGAAATGAGCTCTTAAACATTTTTAGGGAGTTCATCAGGATGAGAGAATTTAAGCCGTTTAACACGATTACTCGAGAGGGATTTTTGAGATATTTAGTGCTTAGAGAAGGAAAGTTTACATCTAAGAGGTTAGTTAATATCGTGACCTATCTAGGTGAATTTAGGGATATAGATGAGTTAGTAAAGAGAATGGCTTCTTCCGGAGCTACAAGCATTTACTGGAGCATTAACCCAAGGATTACTGATATATCATTTGGTGAGGAAATAAGAAAAATTCATGGTGAGGAGTATCTAAGGGAGAAGATCAGAGATTATGTCTTTAACATCCATCCTAACGCTTTCTTTCAAACAAACTCCTATCAGGCGGTTAAGCTTATCGACTATGCTGCGAAATTGCTAGATTTCAGGTCAAACGACGTGTTGCTCGACCTGTATTGCGGCGTAGGGCTTTTTGGTATAGCCCTCCATAGCTACGTTGATAGAGTCATAGGTTTAGAATTAGACCGAGAAGCCATAAAATGTGCTGAGATAAATGCTTTGGAGAACGACGCCAGGAACGTCAAGCTGATATGTGGAAGGGCTGAGGATTTAGTCAAACATTTGAAGGAGAGAATAAACCTAGCAATAGTGGACCCCCCGAGACCTGGTTTACATCCAAAGGTGATCAAAGCTCTATTAAAAATAGAGCCAAGGGAGATTCTATACGTCTCCTGTAATCCAAACACGATGGCTAGAGACATAGCCTTGCTATCAAAGAAGTACAAGCTTGATGATAAAATAAGGCTAATCGATATGTTTCCTCAAACCCCTCATGTGGAAGCAATGGCTAAACTGGTGAGGAGATAACTTGATATGTACCCCGCTAACAGGCATCCCCTTTCATTAGCCCGTTTCAAGGGACGTCGCCTAGCAAGGCCATAATTGTATTCGTTTTGCTGGTTATTTAATCTTAGGATTTCTTAAAAAAGGTTTATTAAGCGGCAGAAATCTTGGACATAAGGATACAGAGGCTTAAATGTAGGCCTCAAAGCTGTGAAGCATCTACAGCTTAAGTCCTAAAGGGAATTATCGGAGCACGCTGTGAAAATAAGGTTAAGTTTGCGAAAAAGCTTAGGATGCGAGCATTGAAAGTTTATTTTTTATGTAACGAACCATTATTTTGAAATAGATTTTCCCTTGATGATCTCGGTGAAATGAATTGAGCGATGAGGAACTAGAGAGGATTATGAGGAAAAAGCTCCTTAAATACATGAGGATGATCGAGTTAAGCAAAAGAAAGGCGGAGGAAGAGAAAAGGATAAAGGAGAAAAAAGAGAAAATTCTGAGGGGGATTTTAACGGAGAAGGCATATGACTACTTACTAAATCTCAGAAAAAGCCAGGCTAAAGTTGCGGAACAGGTGGAGAACATAGTTCTTTACCTATTCTTAAATGACCAGCTAACCGAGAAATTAACGGAGATAGATCTTATGTACTTGAAGAGGAAGTTAACTGGAGAAACCGGAAGGATATACGTTAAAAGTAAGGAAGGAACATTTTTGCTCAGCGATTTCTTAAGAAGATCTAATTGATGGCGCCGGGAGTGGGATTCGAACCCACGCGGGTCTTACGACCCACAGGCTCTCAGAAAGGCTCCAGGCCTGCGCCTTAACCGCTCGGCCATCCCGGCAACACTAAACATGTACCATTATTAAGAATTACGGGATAACAAATATATCTGGTTTATTGTGGTGTTCTTAATGGGTGGTTATCGTTTTTTAGAGCACATATCCGACGTATTAATTGAGGCATGGGGGGATAAAATAGAAGAGGCATTTGAACAGGCAGCTAAGGGATTTTTTGATGTCATGGTTGAAATTTCGAGAGTAAGACCGATTAAAGAGGAAGAAATTGAAGTGACAGGCCATGATCTATGCTCCTTGCTTTACAACTGGCTTGAGGAATTATTGATAATTCATGAGGTCAAAAATTTCGTCTTCTCTGAGTTTCATGTGAAAATAGTTAAGGTTGATGACCAATTTAAGCTCAAGGCTAAGGCGCTAGGGGAGGAATACGATCGCAAGAGACATTTATCAAAGACAGCTGTTAAGGCTGTTACTTTTCATCAAATGAAAGTTAAGTCGAATGGAGGATGGAGAGTGAAGTTCTTGCTCGATATTTAGCCTTAGATTATCCTTTGGCCACTCCTATGGGAACCAATCTAACGACCATCTTGGCTATTCCAACTCTGTGGCTGACCCTGACCACTTCATCAACATCCTTATAGGCGCTAGGAGCCTCCTCAGCGGCAACCCTCCAGCTAACAGCCCTAACTATTATGCCTTCTTTTCTAAGCCTATTTATGACGTCACTTCCTCTATATCTTCTGGTAGCTGCTGCTCTGCTTAATAACCTGCCTGCTCCATGAGCTGTTGATCCAAAACTCCTCTCCATGGATGTTTCTGTTCCTATTAAGACCCAGCTACTTGTTCCCATGCTCCCGGGTATAAGAACTGGCTGGCCTATCCCTCTATAATTAGCGGGGATCTCTGGATGCCCAGGTGGAAAAGCTCTAGTTGCCCCTTTTCTATGCACTATCACTTTTTTCCTTTCCCCGTTTATCCTGTGTTCCTCTAGCTTAGCGATGTTGTGGGCCACATCATATATGACATGCAGGTCAAGCTTTTCTGGATCTGTCCTGAAGACCTTAGAGAAGCTCTCCCTAACCCAGTGAGTTATAAACTGTCTATTTGCCCACGCGTAGTTGGCAGCTGCTGCCATCGCGGCCATGTAGTCCCTAGCCTCCTTGCTTTTGATGTGAGCGTAAGCCAGTTCTCTATCAGGCAGTTTAATTCCAGCTCTATGAACGTATTGATCAAGAACCCTTAGGTAATCGCTACATACTTGATGCCCCAAGCCTCTTGAGCCGGTATGTATGAGCACACATACTTGACCGGTCTCCTTTATGCCAAGGGTCTTAGCTATTCTTTCATCAAATATCCTATCCACCACATCTATTTCCAGGAAATGATTTCCAGAGCCTAGAGATCCTAGTTGTGGAGCTCCTCTTTCCTTAGCTCTTCTGGAAACCTTAGTGGCATCAGCGAATGGAATCATGCCCTCACTTTCGCAGTGCTTAAAGTCCTCCTCCCAACCGAATCCCATCTTATAAGCTCTCTGAGCCCCCTCCTCCAAGACCCTGTCTAACTCATCATATGAAAGTCTAAGTTTACCTCTACTTCCGACACCTGATGGAACATTTCTGAAGATCGTGTCAACTAATTCATTAATCACAGGCCTCACATCTTCCATCCTGAGGTTCGTTCTAAGGAGCCTTACTCCACAGTTTATGTCATAACCAACGCCTCCTGGCGATATTATTCCTTCATAGGCGTCAAAAGCCGCTACCCCACCTATTGGAAAGCCGTATCCTTCATGCCCATCCGGCAAGACTATAGAGTGTTTGTATATGTTTGGCAACATGGATACGTTAACTGCCTGAACTAAGGTCCTATCCTCCCTCATCTTGTATAGAAGCTTTTCACTCGCATAAACAGTCACATCCACGTTCATCCCTCTCTCTTTTCTTCTCCTTACTTTCCAAATGAATTCATCTACTTTTTCCAGCTTTATCTCTGGCATTAAACTCACCTATATGAGAATTCTAACCTACATGAAACGCTAATTCCTTATATGTTTTTTTATACTTTAAGTATAAAATATGAGAGCCCGGGTGATAAGAAAGGCCACCTTAAAAGAGGTATTAGAGAAGCTAAAGGAGTTTGAAAGGAAATTTGGAAGCTTTGATAAATTCAGCGATAAGATAATAGATGAGGAAAAGGAAGATTTATGGAAAACCTACGCCGAATGGCTTGACCTTATCCACGCTTATAGGGACTATGAGGAGTCAGGTTCCCTTGAATATTATCTTGAAGAGGAAATCGAGATAGAGACCTTGCATAGAATCTTCTCAAGAAAGATGGCTAAATTAATTGATGAGATATCCAAGGGATTAAGCTCCATAAGCGAGTTGGCTAAGAGCCTAAAAAGATCAGTTCCAAATGTACACAAAGATTTGGCTTTTTTGAAGAATAAGGGATTTATAGACTTCTTAAAACATGGAAGAAGCTTAAT
>CAYLIY010000067.1:5091-5422 GCA_964384015.1 uncultured Nitrososphaeria archaeon
AGCTTAATTCCAGTTTTACTTATCGAAAAGATGACAATTGAGTTCTGATCATCTTAAGCTGACCTCATTTTGGAGGCCGATTTTCCTTATCCTCACCAGCCCCTTTTTCTCAAGTCTTTTTAAAATTCTCCAAGTAGTTGATCTTGGAAGCTTTAATTCATTTCTTATCTCCGATTCGAAGGCTCTTCCTCCCAGTTTAGAAAGAAGCTTAATAATCTCTTTTTCTCTTGGATCTAATACCATTTTTCTTCTATGGATGCGAATATAGATCACAATGATTACTGCGATCAGAACGGCGAGTGCCAGGATTATGAGGGATTGGGTGAGAAGA
>CAYLIY010000068.1:0-5063 GCA_964384015.1 uncultured Nitrososphaeria archaeon
GGTTATTACCAGAAGAAAAGAAGACCGAATTCGTGGAGAGGAAATGAGAGGTTATGTCATATCGTTAATTCCAGGCGATGGAATCGGGCCAGAACAAACCAAGGCTTTACTAGAAGTTCTCAAAAGAATAACTGAAAATCTAGTTCCATTAGAGGTCAAGATCGTGGAAGCAGGAGATGGGGCCCTAAGGAAGTACGGAGTTGCTTTGCCCGAGAAGACGTTTAAGACGATAAAGTCCTCGCACGCGTGTGTAAAGGGTCCTGTTGGGGAATCAGCAGCGGATGTCATAGTTAAATTAAGGCAGGTACTTGATTTATATGCGAATGTAAGACCAGTTAGGTCTTATCCCCGTCTTCCAGCGCTAAGGTCCGACATAGATTTAGTGATTGTCAGGGAAAACACGGAGGGCCTTTATAAGGGGCTTGAATATCCAGTTACAAGCAAAGTAGCCATTGGAATCAGAGTTATAACCCATTTTGCTTCAAGAAGGATAGCTGAGTATGCTTTTAAGCTTGCTAGGAAAAGAAGAAGGAAGATAACAGCTGTTCATAAGGCAAATGTCTTAAGGGAGACGTGTGGATTGTTTGCTAGAACGTGCAGGGAGATCTCGAGGAATTATCCTGACGTGCTCTATGAAGAACAATACGTCGATGCATGCGCGGCTAATCTAATAAGAAGGCCCCATGAGTTTGATGTCATAGTAACTACGAATATGTTTGGGGATATCCTATCAGATGAGGCCGCTCAAGTTGCAGGAGGCCTCGGTCTAGCCCCAGCCGGAAATATAGGCGATGAACATGCTGTTTTTGAGCCAGTACATGGAGCAGCTTTTGACATAGCTGGCAAATGGATAGCTAATCCAATATCCATGATCTTAGCGGCTTCTATGATGTTTGAATGGCTTGGGGAAAAGTTTAGTGACAGATCTTGCCTAAAAGCCGCTAGATCAATTAAAAAAGCTGTGGAGGAAGTCTTAAAAGAAGGAAAAGTTTTAACTCCGGATATAGGCGGAAGCTCCGGGACCATGGATTTAGCTGCCGAAATAAGCAAGAGGATTTGAGGCGATCAGATGCCGAAAACGTTAGCTGAGAAAATACTAGCTAAAGTAGCAGGCGTGAAAGAGGTTAAGCCGGGTGAGATAATAGAGGCAAGCGTAGATTTGGTGATGATACACGACTTGACAGGCCCGCTGGCGCTGAAGGTCATGAGGGATATAGGAATCGAGAGGGTATGGGACCCTGAAAGACTAATTGTGATCCTCGATCACCAAGCTCCGGCTGATAGGGTGGAGTCGGCCAATCTTCAAAAGCAACTCAGGGAGTTTGTTAGGAAGCATCAAGTAAAATGGTTTTACGACGTGGGCGCGGGAATATGTCACCAAGTTTTAGCTGAAAGCGGATTAGTTAAGCCAGGTCAATTGATTATCGGAGCGGATTCCCATACATGCACACTAGGGGCTTTAGGCGCTTTTGCAACTGGTGTGGGGTCCACCGACGCAGCTGCTGCCATCTTAACGGGAAAAAGCTGGCTAAAAGTTCCAGAGTCGATGAAGATAATCGTAAATGGAACCTTACAGGATATGGTTACCCCTAAGGATGTGATTTTAAAGATAATAGGCGACCTAAAGGCAGATGGGGCGAATTATATGGCGATTGAGTTTACAGGCAAGGCGATTAGTAAGATGAGCATCTCGAGCAGGATGACTATATGCAACATGAGCGTTGAGATGGGGGCTAAAGCCGGGATGGTTGCAGCGGATGACGTAACCATCGATTATTTAAGAAGCTTAGGGATGGGGGAAGTTTTTCCTTTGAAGCCTGATGCTGAAGCCGAGTACGTAAAGGAGATTGAGTATGATATCTCAAATCTAGAGCCCATGGTGTCAATTCCACCGAGAGTGGACAATGTTAAGCCGGTAAGCGAGATTGAGGGAATAGAAGTGGATCAGGTCTTTATAGGCTCTTGCACCAATGGAAGATTGGAGGATTTAGAACTAGCGGCCAGAATTCTAAGAAAAAGAAGGGTTAAAAGAGGAGTCAGGTGCATAATAATTCCAGCATCGAAAAGGATTTATGAAAAGGCCATAGAACTGGGGCTAATAACCGAGTTCCTGAGGGCAGGCTGTGTTGTATGTCCGCCGACGTGTGGTCCATGTCTGGGAGGACATATGGGCGTTTTGGGGGACTTTGAAGTTGCCGCCTCTACATCTAACCGCAACTTCATAGGCAGGATGGGTTCTAAGACCTCTAAAGTATATCTTATGTCCCCAGCTACAGCTGCAGCTACAGCCATAAAAGGCGAAATAACAGACCCAAGGAGGATGAGGTTGAATCCATGAGAAGCGATATATTAAAATTGGGAGCTGAGAGGGCCCCTCATAGATCTCTTCTGAGAAGCTTAGGCTTAACAAATGAAGACATCAAGAAACCATTCATAGCAGTGGTCAATAGCTACGCGGAGATGGTCCCAGGACACATACATCTTAGGGATCTAGCTGAATATGTTAAAGCGGGAATTAGGGAGGCGGGAGGAGTTCCATTTGAATTTAACACTATAGCCATCTGTGATGGGATGGCTATGGGCCATGAGGGAATGAGGTATTCGTTACCATCCAGGGAGGTAATAGCTGATTCAATAGAGCTGGTGATCAATGCTCATAGATTTGACGGAATGGTTCTCTTAACGAACTGTGATAAGATAACTCCGGGGATGCTGATGGCTGCAGCCAGGTTAGATATACCTTCAATAGTCGTAACAGGGGGACCGATGTACTCCGGGATGTTTAAGGGAAGAAGGGTGGGAATTGCTTCTGTTTTTGAGGCTGTCGGAAAGTTAAGGAGAGGCGAGATAGACGAGCAAGATTTATCGGAGCTTGAAGCCTTAGCTTGTCCAGGGCCAGGTTCTTGCAATGGTTTATTTACCGCTAATACAATGGCTTGTTTAACGGAAGCTTTAGGAATGTCTTTGCCTGGTACTGCAACTGCGCATGCAACCACTTCAAGAAAAAGAGCCTTAGCAAAGCTTTCAGGATTAAAAATAATGGAGCTGGTTAAGAAGGGCATAATTCCCTCAAAAATACTGACATATAAATCATTTGAAAATGCTATAACGGTTGATTTAGCCTTAGGAGGCTCAACTAACTCAATATTACACCTACAGGCCATTGCAAATGAGCTAAATTTAGATCTTAGTTTGTACGTTTTTGATAGATTAAGTGAAAAGGTGCCACAAATATGCAGTTTAGTTCCAGGAGGAACTTACACCATGGAGGACTTAGAGAGGGCCGGGGGAGTTCCAGCATTGATGAAGGAGCTTTCACCTCTTTTACATCTTGATGCTTTAACGGTTACTGGCAAGACATTAGGAGAAAATTTGGAAGGGATCAGCATAAGGAACAGAGAGGTAATAAGACCTTTATCCAACCCAATCAGGATAAGAAGCGGGATAGTTATCTTGAGGGGGTCTCTTGCACCTAATGGAGCTGTAATCAAAACCGCTGGAGTATCTGAGAAATTAAAGAGATTTAAGGGGAGAGCCAAGGTGTTTAACTCAGAGGAGGAGTCCGTCCTAGCCCTAAAGAAAAACCTGATAGAGGAGGGTGACGTGGTTATAATCCGCTATGAAGGACCTAAGGGAGGCCCGGGGATGAGGGAGATGTTGACAATAACAGCAACCCTAGCTGGTATGGGCATGGGTGAAAAGGTCGCGTTAATCACCGATGGTCGTTTTTCGGGAGCAACAAGGGGGCTATGCATAGGCCATGTCTCGCCGGAGGCATTTGAGGGAGGTCCGATAGCATTGGTCAGGAATGGAGACGAGATAGCGATAGACCTTGTTAAGAAAAGACTGGATATCTTGATCCCAAAGGACGAGCTAGTTAAGAGAAGAAAGGAGTGGAAAAAGCCTGAAAAAAGAGTGAAGGGATATTTGGGGAGATATATGAGAATGGTTTCATCTGCGTATAAAGGAGCGATATTGGAGTAGAGGTTTTAAATGATAATTGAGGGAAGAGCTTTAAAATACGGCGATGATATAAACACGGATGTTATTCTTCCAGGGAGATATCTTGTTTTAACGGACCCAAGAGAACTAGCAAGGCATGCCATGGAGGGAATTGACCCGAGCTTCTTGAAGAAAGTTTCAAGTAGATGTATATTGGTTGCTGGGAGGAACTTTGGATGTGGGTCTAGCAGGGAGCACGCTGTTATCGCGTTAAAGTACTCTGGAATTAAGGCGATAATAGCTGAATCCTATGCACGCATTTTCTTCAGAAATGCCTTGAATATGGGCTTGGTAGCCATAGAATGCAGGGGGATTGCAAGATCTGTTGATGAGGGGGATTTATTGAGGATCAGAATGAATGAGGGAATTGTTGAAAATTTAAGTAAAAATTTGACTTTAAGGTTCAGGAAATATCCTCCATTGTTATTGGAGATCCTTCAAAGCGGCGGACTTGTTAATTACCTAAGAGAGAAGCTAAAGGTTAGAAATCGTAGAAACGACATTTGAAGAAGGAACATATGCTGGGCAAAAGGACTGAAGATTAAGGTTGGCTGTGATATTGATCGGGGCTGTGGGAAATCCGTCGTCCCTTTAAGTTAAGGGTTAATTTAATACGCCACAAGCCATCTCTAGTTGAAAGTTGGTGATCTGATTGGCTAAGCTATACTACGACGGAGATGTAGACCTAAAGATACTAGAAGGGAAGACAGTAGCGGTAATTGGCTATGGAAGCCAAGGAAAAGCTCAAGCGTTAAATTTGAGGGACAGCGGTGTTAATACGATATTAGGGCTAAGGCCTGAAGGAAGAAGTTGGAAATTAGCGATCAAAGATGGCTTTAGGGTGTACAAGATAGAGGAGGCCTCTAGGGTCGCCGATATAATTCTAATGTTAATTCCGGATATGGTGCAACCTGAAGTTTACCAAGCCAAGATAGCCCCAAATTTAAGTGAGGGCAAGGCTTTAGGTTTTGCTCATGGATTTAACATTCACTTCGGGCTGATAAGGCCTCCTTCAAACGTGGATGTTTTCATGGTGGCACCAAAGGCGCCAGGTCAAAAGG